>CALUFR010000026.1 GCA_944319875.1 uncultured Bacteroides sp. | reverse complement strand
CAATAATGCGTTGTTTGCCCATGCGCCGCGCCAAGAGAATCTGGCCGACAGTGTTGTTAATCTTGTGCGCGCCCGTGTGGTTCAGGTCTTCCCGCTTCAGGTACAGCCGGCAGCCGTAGCGTGCCGACAGCCGCTTGGCCAAGTACAGGGGCGACGGCCGTCCCACGTAGTCGCGCAGCAACTGCCCGTATTCCTTCCGGAACGCCGCGCTGTCCAGCACGTCCAGATAGTTGTCTTGCAGCTCTTGCACGCACCGGTGGAGAATCTCAGGGACGTACGCCCCGCCGAAGTCTCCGTAATAACCTTGTTTGTCTACTAAGTAACTCATATTTGTATAGGGTTTGAATGTGTCCGGGTGAATAAAGCGAATGAATAAAGAAAAAGCCCTGCCGCAAGTGCGGCAGGGCTTTCCGATGTGTTTATGGGGGTTGGTATAAGTACATGCGGGCGCTGCTCCCTTACGACTGCTGGAGTTGTAACGGACGCCACCACCAATATGTATTTACCAACTGCTTGTACATGTCTTTTTCTGATGTCTTACGGCGGCAAAGATAAGTAGCTTGATTTAAACTTCCAAGGGAAAAAGGCATTTTTTTGTCCGGAAATGTAGCATTACTCGCCGAAAAGCCTTATCTTCGCGTTTATTAACAATATAGTTATGAAAGGATTCAGTGATTCGTTGTTACGCACTGCCTGTGCGCTTGTCATCGGCTTGGTGCTGGTCTTGTTCCCCGACCGGGCGGCCGAGTATCTGGTCATCACCGTTGGATGCATCTTTCTGATACCCTCGTTGGTCAGCATCATCGCCTACTGGGTCGCGCGCGCCGAGGGGCTGCGTTTCCCCCTGTTGGGCATCGGCAGCCTTCTGTTCGGCTTGTGGCTCATCATCATGCCCGGCTTCTTTGCCGACTTGCTGACGTACGTGCTGGGCTTCATCCTGGCTATGGGCGGCGTGCAGCAGATAGCCTCGCTTGTCTCCGCGCGTCAATGGATGCGTGTGCCCGGCGGGTTCTACGTGGTGCCCGTGCTTATCCTCCTGGCCGGAGTGTTTGCCCTGTTCTATCCGTTGGAAGCCCGTTCGACGGTGTTCATCTTCCTGGGTGCCGGCAGCTTGGTATATGCTCTGTCCGAACTGGTCAACTGGCTGGGCTTCACCCGCCGCCGTCCCCGCAAGCCGTCGCCGCTCAAGGAGGGTCCCGACGTGGAAGACGCGCAAATCATAGACTAACCTTTTAAAAGAACATGCCATGAGAAGAACCCGCTTTTGCTTGCTATGCCTGCTCCTTTTCCTGCACGTGGACGGCCGGGGGCAATCCCTCGAAGAAACTGCCGCCCGTTATGACAGCCTGGCCGAATCTGAACTGGAGCGTGGCAACCTGGATGCTTACCTCCCCATCAAGCAAAAGGCATACGCCCTCTACCGCCAAAGCGGCAACCGGGACCGCGAGGCCGAATGCTGCATCTACCTGGGCAATTATTTCAACGCAGTCAGCCAATACGACTCGGCCGTCCACTACCTCACCCGCATGGACGGCTATGCCCGCCAGCGTCCCCGCGAGACTTCCTACAACCTCATGCTGACCTGCCTGTCCGACACCTATTTCCGCATGGGTCTGCTCGATTCGGCCATCAGCAAAGAGAGACAGTCGGCCCGCTATTCCATCCTTCTGAAGGACACCCTCACTCTGTTGGGCAGTTACCGCGCCCTGGGGATGTACCATCGCTCCACCGGCCATCTGGAAGAAGCCTTGTCTGCCTACGAACATGCCCTCTCGCTGTTGGCAGGCGGCGCCCGGCCGGACATGGCGGAAGAGCGTGCTTCGCTTTACGTCAACCTATCCGTGCTCTGCGTCGACATGAAACAGACGGAAAACTCTCTGCATTATGCCGGCCTGGCTCTGGAAGAACTGGCGTCCGTCACCAACGAACTGGCCAACGTGCAGGCCTATGCCAACCTCAGCATGGTCTTCATGGAAGGCGGGGCGCTGGAGAAGGCGGCATCTTGCCTGCACCGCAGCATGGACCTGGCCGTGAAGATGGGCGACAAGAACATGCAACTCCGCAACATCGGCTATCTGCTCCACCTGAAGAGCTTGCAGCATGAGGCAGACTCGGTGGACTACTACATACGGCGAGCACGTCCCCTCTTGTCCGAAGTGCAGGCCACCAACACGCTGGCGGGTTATTACCAGGCCGAGCGGGATGCCCACTTGTCCCTCGGCCGCTATGCAGAAGCATTGGCGTCCTGCCGTCGGCTTTTGCAGGTGGGCGGCGTCCGGCAGAAGCCGTTCATCCTGAAAGACACCTACCAGGCCATGGGGGAATGCTGCCGGGCGTTGGGGCAATACCGCCTTGCGCTGGACTATATGGACCAGTACGTCCTTCTGAACGACAGCCTGATGAATACAGAACGCGACAAAGCCTTGCAGGAGTTGAACGTCAAGTATGAGACTCAAGAGAAGGAACTGAAAATCGTGCAGATGGAGAGCGAACAACGCCTTGCCAAAGCACGCCACCGGAACCGCCTCATCTTGTTCTGCCTCGTCATCCTGCTGCTGGTGCAACTGATTGTCGTCATTGTCTGGCGTATGCGTAAGAAGAATGAACAGATGCTCCTTTATGCCGAAAGGCAAGAGAAGGCTCTGGCACTGCTCCGCTCTGAAACCGAACTGAACCTGACCCGCCGTTACCTGGAAGGCATGGAGATGGAGCGCAACCGCCTGGCACGCGAACTGCACGACGGCATCAGCAACGACCTCTATGCCCTCGAGATAAAACTGCAGCACGAGCTTCCCGGCAATGCGCTGGCCGGGACATTGGGCTATATACGCGAGAACGTGCGGGCCATCTCCCACGAACTGATGCCTCCCTCGTTCAGCGAACTGACCCTGAAAGAAATACTTAAGAATTATGTCGACCAATTGTCCGACAGCACGCCGGATTTGGTTTTCACCTTCCGGTTCGACCCGCCCGATGCCCCCTGGAGCATCATTCCGCAAGACATGGCCATGATGCTCTACCGGGTAACACAGGAAGCCTTGGGCAATATCATCAGACATGCGGAAGCTACCCACGTTTATGTAGGCATCGAACTGGCGGACGCCTCCCTTATCCTGTATATCAAGGACGACGGCAAGGGGTATGACGCCTCCGGCCAGGGAGAAGGAGGCGGCATTGGCCTGCAGACCATGCAGGAACGTGTCGCTGCCCTGCACGGCACGTTCAGCATCACTCATCCGGCCGGCGGACACGGCACGTTGATAAAATGTACTTTACATATTAATACTCCACTTTACTCATGAATGACATGACTGCTATGCTATTATCTCCCGTTTCCATCCTTATGCTGGATGACCATGAACTCGTGCTGGAAGGCTTGGCAAAAGTCTTGGAAGAGATGCCCGAGGTGGCCTGCACGGACAGGGCTTCCAATTCGCGGGAACTCTTGCGGAAGCTCAAGGAAAAGAAGTATGATATTTATTTGATGGATATTGAACTTGCCGGCGAGAACGGCCTTGACATCATGCAAGAGATACGCAAACTCCATCCCCAAGCCCGTTTCATTGCCTGCACCATGCACGAAGAAAGCTGGATTCTCCACGCCCTGCTCCGCCAGAACCCCGATGCCATTGTCCTGAAACTGTCTGGCGTGAAGGCTGTCAAAGAAGCTGTCCTGGCCGTTCGCGAGGGGCGGAAGTATTTCTGTCCGCGTTTTGAGCAGATGTACCGCCACCTGGAGAATGCCCGCACTTCGCTGGTGAAGAAGAATTTGCCCACTCCCCGTGAACAAGAGGTGCTGCAAGCCATATCGGAAGGGCTTAGCACGTGTGAGATTGCTGCGCGCCTTTGCCTCACCGAAAACACGGTTGAGGGCTACCGCAAGAATCTCCTGACGAAGTTGGAGGCGCGCAACATGGTCGACCTCGTAGTGAAAGCCATGCAACGGGGCTTCCTCAATCCCCACAACGATTTGTAACATCCCCCGGAAAACAGGGATTGTTTCCACGGCGGAATGGCCTATATTTGCAGTGTGTACCGTCCCTGATGTGGAATTATTAGTAACCAATAAATATAAATTGTTATGAGCGGATTTTCGAACGATACTGCGTGGAAGGCCACGAAGATGGCTTTCAAGGCAGTGTTCTATGTCTTCAAGGCGTTGTGGTTGGCATTGACCTATGGCTTCCGGGCGTATAAGAAGAACAAGGACAAACAGAAGCAGCAGCAACAGCAAGAGCAACAGCAGCAATCTTCAGTAAGTAATCCCGTAATTAATAGGAGGAAAGAAAATGGCGGACAATAAGAAATTCAAGCAAGGCGGCATGGAGACTGTTTACAGCGACATCAATGCCGAAGACACCCGAAACCAGCAGGCCGAGGAACTGCTGTTTCAGGCATGGGACGTGGCCGGATACCACGGACAGGAAGGCGCGGACTATTATCCGAGAACGTTGCGCGAAACGGAAGAGATGGAACGCCTTGTCAAGGAGGCCGAAGCAGCCGTGGAAGACAGCAGCGACAAGGATTTGATGGATGCGTTGTATGAGACCCGTTCCGTGGTGGAATGGTCCAAGCAGCGGCATTGGACTTTTTCGTGGTGGGTGGTCATCTGCGTGGCCATCATGGGGTTGTACTATTTCTTCACGGTAGATACCGATAATGTCAAGAGTACGGCGGACATGCCGGACGAACAGGTGCAGGCAAAGTTGGATGCAGAATTGGAACGTTTGAAAACGGCTCTTGCCGACGAGCAGAAGCAGTTGGACATAGATACGTTGAGCGAATCCCTGCGCGACTTCTACCAAGATCAGTATGACTACCACCAGGAACGTCTGGAGACATTCAGCGGATATGACACTAACCAGTATCGCGAATACCTGGTGGACGTGGCCAAGAGCCGTGTCAGCGATGACCGCTGGTCGGGAGCGTGGTGCTTCATCTGGATTGCTCTCTACTTGTTTGCCTGCCGTCCCCGGGGATACATGATTACGAAGCGCCGCCGCGAAACTGCTGTGGCCACCGGTGCCAAGCGTGTGTTGTTTGCCATTGCGGGGGCTTTGGTGGGCGCGGCTGCCAGCCTGAAGGTGACGACCACCATCACGAAGTGGAGCGACGGCACTACGACGAAAGATGACGATGCAATGATAGTTACCATTATGCGTTTCGGCTTCATTGCCGTGGCTGTGCTCATTGTCCTGTGGGCGGCGCGCATTGTCATTGTCATTGCCACGATATTGGCCATCTTGCGCAATTATGAATGGGGCAAGGTTATAGCCGACCCGAAAAAGGCAGTCCGGGAATTTAAATGATTCTTACAGGTTGTGCTGTATGCGCCTGATGCCTTCTTCGCTGTCTTCGTGGCTGCCAAAG
>CALUFR010000025.1 GCA_944319875.1 uncultured Bacteroides sp. | reverse complement strand
TCTTACACAATCTGCACATGATACGCGCCCGCTTCCGCAGCAACGGATGGGTGCTGGCGGAACTCTTTGTGGTGTTCCTCGTGATGTGGTACCTCTGCGATTCCCTCGGTTGCCTGAAGTACACCTTCTACCGTCCGTTGGGCATGGACATCAGCCACGTCTACACGCTCTCCACCATCCAAGGCGGCGAAAGCAAGGATGCCACACTGACCACGGTGGACAAGTACTTCAACCTGTTGGAGAAGCTGCAGGCCCTGCCCGAAGTGGAGTGCGCCGCCTTGTCCTATTGGAGTCTGCCTATGAGTGGACAGAATAGTTCGGGGGCGTTTCGTGTGAATGACAGCATTGGGATGCGGATGCGTATGATGTTCGTGACATCGGATTATTGCCGGGTGTTCCGCATCCGGGAAGACAACGCCCGTCCCCTTGCCCAGTTGCCGACAGACTACTTCCACATTATGCTGACACAAGGAGCCGTTGATAAGTTCAAACCACATGTGCCCGGCTTCAGCTTGGACACGAAGCTGTATGACAGCCGGGACAGTTCGCAGGTCTTTACACAGTTTGGCATGATAGGACCTTTGCGTACGTATCGGTATGGAAATGACGCAAGTTGGGTGTTCCGCCGCATAGACCGTGCTTTCAGTCAAGATAACTTTGGAGACTATTCCGCCCAGTTGTCTTTCCGCCTGAAGCCTGCCGCCGACACACCGGATTTCCGTGCCCGCTTCAACCGGGAGATAGCTCCCACGCTGGACGTGGACAATGTGTTCGTGGCGGATGCCGTGCCCTATACGACAGACCAACACCTATTCGAGGTGATGAACGGCGATGTAGACCGGGTGAACACGCAGACGGTGGTGGCGTTCTTCCTCTTGGTGAACGTGTTCTTGGGGCTGATAGGCACCTTCTGGTACCGTACGCGCCGCCGCCGCAGTGAGATAGGCTTGCGCATGAGCATGGGAAGCAGCCGGCGTAACATCTTCTGCCTGCTGATGGGCGAAGGCTTGCTGCTCTTGACGATGGCCGCCCTGCCCGCTATGGTAGTCTGCTATGCGGTAGCTATCGCCGAACCGAATGTGGGTCACACGGCACTTATCTCGACATGGCCGGTGGAGTGGTCGGGTGTGCGCTTCCTGTTAGGGTGCATAGGTGCTTGGCTGCTGATGGCACTGATGGTGGTTGTCGGCATTTGGTTTCCCGCCCGCCGGGCGATGAAGATACAGCCCGCCGACGCGCTGCATGAAGAATGATTATTAAATGAAGAATGAAGAATTAGGAATGAAGAATTGCCATGCGGTGTGAAAGCCCGGACTCGTATATTCATCATTCCTACTTAATTAATATGTTATGATAAAGCAATACTTCCAACAAGCCTGGGCACAGCTCAGGCAGAGCCCAATCATCAGCGTGGTGAACGTGACGGGTACGGCGCTCGCCATCTTCCTCATCATGCTGGTGGTGATGGTGCAGCAGGTGCAGGTGGAGCCGTTCGCGCCGGAGAGTAACCGGGACCGCTTCCTGCACGTCCGTTGCGGCAGCATCGCCAATGAAAGATGGGGAGAAGGAAACACCAGCAACGGGCCTATCAGTGTCCGAAGCGGAAAAGAGATGTATAAGTCGCTGACCACGCCGGAGGCTGTGACCCTCTATACCGTCGGTACGACCTCCACGCCTGTCAACGTGCCCAACCAGCCAGCTACAGCGGTGGACGTGAAGGAGACGGACGATGATTTCTGGCGCGTGTTCGACTTTGCCTTTACCGACGGCAAGCCTTACGACCGTGCCACGTTCGATGCCGGTCAGCCCGTGGCGGTCATTACCGAGAGTGTGGCGCGCCTGCTGTTCGGTTCTACCCAAGTGGCGGGGCGTGAGTTCCTGTTGGCGCACGCCCCTTACCGGGTCAGTGGCGTGGTGCGCGACGTGTCTACCCTTGCCACGACGGCTTACGCCCAAGTGTGGATACCCTACACGTCGACCGGCCAAGAGAGCAATACGTGGACGGCAGACCTGATGGGCATGATGTCCTGTACCATTCTTGCCAAAGACCGTGCCGACTTCCCCGCCATCCGCGAGGAGTGCGAACGCCGTATGGAGGCTTATAACCGGGTGATAGGCGAGAACGGATGGAAATTCATCAGCCGCAACCGCCCTTACGACCAGGAGAAGAACGCCATCGCCTTCGCTGCCAACCAAGAGCCTGACTTGAAGGCCGAACGCCGAAGCCGCTTCATGGTGTACCTCATCCTGCTCATCGTCCCTGCCATCAACCTGAGCAGCATGACGCAGAGCCGCTTGCGGCAGCGCGTGGCGGAGATAGGCGTGCGCCGTGCCTTCGGTTGCACCCGTGGCGAAGTGGCGGGGCAGGTCTTGGCGGAGAACTTCATCATGACCCTGCTGGCCGGCGTACTGGGCTTCCTGCTCAGCTTGCTGTTCGCCTATGTGGGCAACGAGGTCCTGTTCTCCCAGGAATTCAGCATGACGCTCAATCCGCCTACGGTCGACGCGTCCATCCTGATACATGCCTCCACGTTCCTGTGGGCGTTGCTGTTCTGCTTCGTGCTCAACCTGCTCAGTGCGGGCATCCCCGCCTGGCGCGCGGCGCGGATGAACATCGTGGAGTCCATCGGAGGAAGACTTCATTAAAAAATGGGAATTTAGCGGGCTGATTAGGAGAACGCAGACTACGCAGACGGGCGCAGAGGCTCGCGGAAAATAAAGGGCTTCGCCTGTCACCCCGAGCGTAGTCGAGGGGTCTCACGTCATACTCATCTCTGCTCTATGTGAGATGTCTCGACAAGCTCGACATGACAAAGGAAGAAGTCTGCGTTCATCTGCGTGTTCTGCGTCGTCTGCGTTCCCTGAAACAGATAAATTATCATTTACTATGCAAAAGAAACTATTCACACAGATACGCAACGAGTGGCGCGGCAATCTTTGGCTGGCCCTCGAACTGCTGGTGGTGAGTGTGGTCCTATGGTACATCATTGACATGCTCTACTGCCGACTGGCTACCTACAACGAACCGCGCGGCTTCGACACCGGGCATTGCTATCTCATCGAGATGGGCGTGCTGACGGACAAGAGCCCCGATTACAAGGAGAATGCCAATTGTCACGACGACATCCTGACATTGGTCGATCGCCTGCGCCATCGTCCGGAGGTGGAGGCGGTCAGCCTGTCGCAGAACGCCTATCCTTACAACGGAAGCAACTCGACAGACCTTGTACAGCATGACACCCTGCGCTCTCCCGCCTGGACCATCCGACGCATGGTGACGCCGGACTTCGTACGCGTCTTCCGCTACCGGGGTACGCAGGGCGAGACACCCGAACAACTGGCCGAGATGCTGCGCCGGGGCGAGTTCCTGGCTTCGGACAATCTATATAGAAGGTATGGCATCCGCCTGACGTCGCTGGTGGGGAAGGACTTCCACCTCTTCGGCGACACGACGTACACCTTCCGCCTGGGCGCCGCCTTGCAGGACGTGCGCTACAACGACTTCCAGCAGGCAAGGTCCAGCTATTGCTTCGTGCTCAATATGGATAATCAGCAGGTGTTCGGCCCGGGTTGGATCAATCCCGACAACGAGCTGTGCGTCCGCGTCAAGGAGAATATGGACAAGGACTTCATCGCCCGTCTGAAGGCGGACAGCGAGAGCCAGTACCGCATCGGGAACATCTACATAGCCGACATCCTCAGCTTCACGGACATCCGCCGCAGCTTCCAGCAGGCTTGGATGAACCAGCTGCGCAACTATACGGTGGGCATGGGTTTCCTCATGCTGAACATCTTCCTCGGCCTGCTGGGCACGTTCTGGTTCCGCACGCAGCAGCGCCGCAGCGAGATAGCCCTGCACAAGATTAACGGGGCAACCAACCGGGCGGTCTTTGCCCGCCTTATGAGCGAGGGCATGTGGCTGCTGCTCGTCATTACGCCCTTGGCGTTGGTGGTGGATTACCTGTTGGCAAGTGCCGAACTGAACGCTTGGCGCAACGGCACGACTTTGGAGCCGGAACGGTTGTTACTCTGCGCCGCTTTGGCCTTCGTGTTCATCGCACTGATGATACTTATCGGCATCTGGTATCCCGCCCGCCGGGCGATGAAGGTGCAGCCCGCCGAGGCGTTGCATGACGAGTAAAAGGACCTAATTTATATAAAATGTATATGAAACAACTGATTCATCTCATCGGCCAGCATCGCTTCTATGCGGCGGCCTGTATGGTCGGCACTGCCGTTACCCTGGCGTTCGTCATGGTGGTGGTGATGGTGTACGACTTCCGTACAGCTGACGTGGCTCCGGAGACGGAGCGCAGCCGGATGCTGTACAACACGGGGACGCAGTGTATGCGTGCCAACGGCACGAACCTGATGGGCTATCGGGGTTTAGGCCCTGCGGCGTTCGAGGCACTGTATGACAACCTGCCGGGCGTGGACACCCTGACGTGGCACGGAGGATTGCAACGGGCGTTGTGCTCTTTGCCCGCTTCGTCCGACCGTCAGTCCGTGTTCCTGCGGCCCGTGGCGGCCAACTGGTTCAGCTTCTTCCGCTACGATTTTGCGGCGGGGCGGCCTTTTACACAAGCCGAGTATGACGCAGGGCGTGCCGCTTTCCAGAAGGCGGAGGACGAATGGCGCAACTACCGTAGCTTGGAGGACGGAGTGACGCGGCGTTTTGTGGTCATCACCGAACGTCTGGCACGGCAAC
>CALUFR010000024.1 GCA_944319875.1 uncultured Bacteroides sp. | reverse complement strand
GGTATTCGTCGTCTTTGGGCACTTCGTTGACGTAGGCACGTACGGTGAGGTTGACAAACACTGTCCGCTGGCGGGCGTCGATGCTCCGCTTCAGGATGCGGGTGGCGTTGAGTGTTTTCTCGTCAAGGCCTTTCTCGTGTACGAGGTAGGCTTTCAATTGCTGTTCGTTAGCGGCTACTTCGGGTAGCACTCTGATGTTATATTCTTGTATCATATTGTTTTATTAAACGCAGATTAACGCAGATTATCGCAAATTAAAGGACATATCTTCTTATGCCATTCTGCAAATTCATATTATAGAAATTAATAAGTAAGCCTAAATGAACTTGGCTCAATCTTAAATAAGTCATTATCTGTGCTGTATGGATAGGTGAAATTTTCTCCACAGTTTTCAGTTCGATAATGATTTTGTTCTCTACTAAGATATCGATGCGGTAACCGCAATCCAATGTTATACCTTTATAGAAGACTGGTAAAGGCTTTTGCCGTTCGTAATGGATATTCTTTCCACTCAGCTCATAACACAGACAGGCTTCATACACACTTTCCAATAAACCAGGTCCCAGTTCTTTATGTACATTATATGCACATCCCAGTACTTGATAGGATAATTCGTTTGTTTCTTTATCTATATTTACCATAGTAAATTTACTTTGCGTCAATCTGCGTTAATCTGCGTTTTATATCTCTATCCAAACAGTGCCCTAAATGCTTCTTCCACCTTCCTCACCGGCACCAGTTCGATGCTCAGTTTCTTCGTGTTCAGCCCCTGCAGGTTGTATTTGGGCAGGAGGAAACGTTTGAAACCTAACTTTTCGGCCTCGCCGATGCGTTGCTCGATACGGTTCACGGGGCGGATTTCGCCCGAGAGACCTATCTCGCCTGCCATGCAGACGCCCGGCTCAATCTCCGCATCCATGTTGCTGGAAAGGATGGCACTGATGACAGCCAGGTCGATGGCCGGGTCATTCACCTTGAGGCCGCCCGCAATGTTGAGGAAAACGTCTTTCTGCGCCAGCTTGAAGCCTACACGCTTTTCGAGCACGGCCAGCAGCATGTTCATGCGGCGGATGTCGAAGCCCGTGGCCGAGCGTTGCGGATTGCCGTAAACGGCGGAGCTGACCAATGCCTGGGTCTCGATGAGGAAGGGGCGTACGCCTTCGATGGCCGAGGCGATGGCTACGCCGCTCATGCCCTCGTGGTCTTGACTCAGAAGCAGCTCCGAGGGATTGCTCACCTGCCGTAGGCCATCTTGGCGCATCTCGTAAATGCCCAGCTCGGCGGTGCTGCCGAAGCGGTTTTTGATGCTGCGCAAGATGCGGTACAAATAGTGTTGGTCGCCTTCAAACTGAAGTACCGTGTCTACGATGTGCTCCAGAACCTTGGGACCTGCGATGCTTCCTTCCTTGTTGATGTGGCCGATGAGGATGACTGCTGTATGCGTTTCCTTGGCGAAGCGCAGAATGCTGGCGGCGCATTCGCGTACTTGGGCGATGCTGCCCGGCGACGACTCTAACGCTTCGGTCGAGATGGTCTGTATGGAGTCGATGATGACCAACTCGGGACGGGTGTTCTTGATATGGACGTAAATCTGCTCGAGCGATGTCTCGCAGACGATGAGGCAGTCCGACGATTGCCGGGTCAGCCGTTCAGCGCGCAGCTTTAGTTGGCGGGCACTTTCCTCGCCCGAAACGTAGAGCACGCGCCTTCCCGTCAGTCGCAGAACGGTCTGCAGCACCAGGGTTGACTTGCCGATGCCCGGCTCGCCACCTATCAGCACCAGCGACCCCTGTACCAGTCCACCGCCCAGCACGCGGTTCAGCTCGGCGTCCTTCAGGTCGATGCGTGGCTCGTCCGCCGCCTCTATCTCGTCCAATGTCAAGGGCTTGGCCTTGGTTGGTGCGATGCCCGCTTCGGGACGGCGTGTGGCGGACTCCTTGCGTACGATTTCCTCGACAAAGGTGTTCCACTGCCCGCATGCGGGACATTTTCCCTGCCATTTGGGTGATTCCTGTCCGCAGTTGCTGCACACGTACACGGTCTTTTCTTTGGCCATAGTCTGAGAGTTTTTATAAGATTGCGGCTTCAAAGATACTTCATTCGCCACAGAGTACACAGGGTTTTGCGGAGTTTTTTAGGTTCACACCGTAATCTCCCCCGCCAGCGACACCGTCATCAGGCGACGCACTTCTTCTGGCGGGTAGTTGTGTCCCAAGAGGAACATCAGCTTGGTGACCGCAGACTCCGTCGTGCTGTCGTAGCCGCTGACGACGCCTGCTTGCATCAGGCGGTATCCCGTTTCGTAGCGGGCCATCTCCACCATGCCGGCGTGACACTGGGTGACGTTGACGATGACGATGCCGCGCTCGCAGGCATCGTGCAGGTGGCGTAGGAACCATTCCTTACTGGGAGCGTTTCCCGAACCGTAGGTCTCGAGTACCACGGCCTTCAGGCCTTGGGTGGCCAGCAGGGCTGTCACGACATTCTCCTGGATGCCTGGAAAGAGTTTCAGGATGCCGATGTTGGTGTCCAGCAGGTAGTGGGGTTTCAGCGCATCCGCTCCCGCATGGGTGTGAATTTGCACATTATTATATTTAATATGGATGCCGGCCGAGGCCAGGTTGGGATAGTTGAACGAACGGAAGGCATTGAAGTTCTCGGCATTCATCTTGGTGGTGCGGTTGCCGCGCATCAGGTGGTTTTCGAAGAAGATGCAGACCTCAGGCACCACGGGACGTCCGTTAGCATGGCAGGCCGCGGCAATTTCAATGCTGGTCAGGAGATTCTCTTTGCCGTCGGTTCGCAGGACGCCGATGGGCAGCTGCGAGCCGGTCAGGATGACAGGTTTCGACAGATTTTCGAGCATGAAGCTTAGTGCTGAGGCGGTGTAGGCCATCGTGTCGGTTCCGTGCAGAATGACGAAACCTGTGTATTGGTCATAGTGATCACTGATGATGCTCACCAATCGTTTCCAAGCCTCGGGATCCATGTCCGAAGAATCCATTGGAGGGTCAAACTGGTAGGTATCGATGCAGAAGCCGAAGTTGTGTAGTTCGGGGATGTACTTCTGGAGTTGCTCCATGTTGAAGTTCTCCAGCGCACCCGTCTCGGGGTTTTCTATCATGCCGATAGTGCCGCCCGTATATATTAGCAAAACGGAAGTGTTGTTGGCGTTCATGCGATGTTTGATTACATAAATTCACTGCAAAGATAGTTATAATCCGCTAAAAATCTGACAAAATGAAAGAAAAGAGGTGCAAAAATCTCAGTTTTCCTTTGTGAAAGACAGAAAAAAGAAAGGATGAGTTGTGGACATTTGTCTTGTCTTTCGGGAGACTTTCTGTGTTTTTATTGCAAAAAAGTAGGAAAAAGTGTTAGATTGAATGTTTTTATTCTTATATTTGCGGCAACCTATCAAAAGAAAAGTAGAAACGAATATGATGAACAGATACTATTTTCATACAGGGACATCCATGGGGACCATGACCCTTAGGGGTTAGGGGATAGTATTTGTGTTTCTACGTGATACACTATTTTTTCAGCAGTTTTTTCCAAGATTTATAATGAACGTCCCGGCACAGGCCTTCCTTTGAAGCCTGTCCCTGGTATTTCGCATCACACTTTCCATTCAAATAGAGAACAAAGAAATGAAAGTTATGAAATTCGGCGGAACGTCAGTAGGATCCGCAAGCAGCATTTTGAACGTGAAGAAAATCGTAGAGTCGGCCGGTGAGCCCGTCATTGTGGTGGTATCCGCATTGGGCGGAGTGACTGATCGGTTGATAGAAACATCGAAGAAGGCGGCCGCAGGCGACGCGTCCTACGAGGACGGATTCCGAGACATCGTGCGTCGTCACGTTGATATGGTGAGAGCGGTTATTCCTTCCGGTCAGGCACAGGAGGCCTTGTCGCGGCGCGTGGGCGAGTTGCTGAACGAGCTGAAAGACATCTTCCAGGGTATCTTCCTGATAAAAGACTTGTCGCAGAAGACATCGGACACCATCGTGAGCTACGGTGAACGGCTCTCGTCCATCATCGCTGCCGAGTTGACAGGCGCGCGTTGGTTTGATTCGCGTGACTTCATCAAGACGGAGAAGAAGCATTCCAAGCACGTGCTGGACCGCGAACTGACCGATCGTCTGGTGAGGAACACGTTCGCCTCCCTGCCTCCGCGTTCGTTGGTGCCGGGCTTCATCGCCACGGACAAGCACACGGGCGAGGTGACAAACCTGGGACGAGGTGGTTCCGACTATACAGCATCTATCATCGCTGCCGCCCTTGACGCTGAACAGCTGGAGATATGGACGGACGTGGATGGCTTCATGACGGCCGATCCGCGCGTCATCTCGAAGGCCTATACCATTCGCGAGCTGAGCTACGTAGAAGCGACGGAGCTGTGTAACTTCGGTGCCAAGGTGGTCTATCCGCCTACCATCTACCCTGTCTGCCACAAGAATATTCCCATTCTTATTAAGAACACTTTCAATCCCGAAGGTGAGGGAACCATTATCAAACAGGAGGTGTCCGACCCTCAGAGCAAGCCCATCAAGGGCATCTCTTCCATCAACGACACGACACTCATCACCGTGCAAGGTCTGGGTATGGTGGGCGTTATCGGCGTGAATTACCGCATCTTCAAGGCCTTGGCCAAGAATGGCATCAGCGTCTTCCTCGTTTCTCAGGCCTCATCGGAGAACTCCACTTCCATCGGCGTGCGCAACGCCGACGCCGACCTGGCCTGCGCCGTGCTGACTGAAGAGTTCGCCAAGGAAATCGAGATGGGTGAGATCTCTCCCATGCAGGCTGAGAAGAACCTGGCCACTGTTGCTATCGTGGGTGAAAACATGAAGCACACGCCCGGCATCGCCGGTAAACTGTTCGGCACGCTGGGGCGCAATGGCATCAACGTGATAGCTTGTGCGCAGGGAGCCTCGGAGACCAACATCTCGTTCGTCGTTGAGAGCAAATCGTTGCGCAAGTCGCTCAACGTCATTCACGACTCCTTTTTCCTCTCCGAATATCAGGTGCTGAACCTTTTCATCTGCGGCATCGGCACCGTGGGAGGCAGCCTCATAGAGCAGATTCACAGCCAGCGTCAGAAACTGATGCAGGAGAACGGCTTGCAGCTGAACGTGGTAGGCATCGCCGACGCCTCGAAGGCCATGTTTAGCCGTGATGGGTTCGACTTGGAACACTATCGCGAGGAGCTGGCGAGCAAGGGTAAGGAAAGCTCCCTCAGCGTGCTGCGCGACGAGATTATAGCTATGAATATCTTCAACTCTGTTTTCGTTGATTGTACAGCCAGTGCGGGTGTGGCCTCGCTCTACAAGGACCTGCTGCAGCACAATGTCTCCGTTGTGGCCGCCAATAAGATTGCCGCCTCCTCGGAGTATGACAACTACCGCGAGCTGAAGCAGATAGCCCGCCAGCGAGGCGTGAAATACCTGTTCGAGACAAACGTAGGTGCCGGCCTCCCCATCATCAATACCATCAACGACCTCATCCACAGTGGTGATAAGATACTGAAGATAGAAGCCGTGCTGAGCGGCACGCTGAACTTCATCTTCAACAAAATCAGTGCTGACATCCCCTTCAGCCGTACCATCCGCATGGCGCAGGAGGAACGCTATTCCGAGCCCGACCCCCGCATTGACCTCAGCGGGAAGGACGTCATCCGCAAACTTGTCATCCTGGCCCGCGAGGCGGGCTATCGCTTGGAGCAGAGCGACGTGGAGAAGCATCTCTTCGTGCCCGATGATTTCTTTGAAGGCTCGCTGGACGATTTCTGGAAAAAGGTGCCCACACTCGACGCCGACTTTGAAGCCCGCCGCCGTGTGCTCGAGGCCGAAGGAAAGCATTGGCGCTTCGTGGCTCGTCTGGAGGACGGCAAGGCATCGGTGGGCCTGCAGGAAGTGGGCATCGGCCACCCCTTCTACGGGTTGGAAGGCAGCAACAACATCATCCTGCTCACCACCGAGCGTTACCGCGAATACCCGATGATGATACAGGGCTATGGCGCCGGTGCCGGTGTGACAGCTGCCGGTGTCTTTGCTGACATCATGAGCATCGCGAATGTTTAATCAATGGAACTATCCATGAAAGAAATGAAACACATCATCATTTTGGGCGACGGCATGGCCGACTGGTCCGTGCCCTCGCTGGGCGGAAAGACCCTGCTGCAGGCCGCTCATACACCTTACATGGACATGCTGGCGCGCATGGGCCGCACGGGGCGGCTTGTTACCGTAGCGCCCGGCTTCCACCCCGGTAGCGAGGTGGCCAACATGTCCGTCATGGGCTATAACCTGCCACGCGTCTATGAAGGCCGTGGTCCGCTGGAAGCTGCCAGTATCGGTGTCGATCTCCGGCCGGGCGAGATGGCTATGCGCTGCAACATCGTCTGCCTGGAAGGCGACTTGCTGAAGAACCATTCCGCCGGGCATATCACCACGTCCGAGGCCGACGTGCTGGTGAAATACCTGCAAGAGAAGTTGGGCGACGAGCGTGTACGCTTCTACACGGGCGTGCAATACCGTCACTTGCTTGTCATCAAGGGAGGCGACAAACGCATCGACTGCACGCCGCCCCATGATGTCCCCTTGCAACCCTGGCGTCCCCTGATGGTAAAACCCTTGCCGGGTACGGAGCACATTGTCCGTCCCGAAGGCACCGCTGAACTGACGCCCGCACAGACGGCCGACCTGATTAACAACCTTATCTTGCGTTCGCAAGAACTCCTCCGGAACCATCCGCTCAACCGGAAACGTAAGGCTGAGGGCAAGGATCCGGCCAACAGTATCTGGCCCTGGAGCCCCGGCTACCGACCGCAGATGGAGCCGTTGGCCGAGAAATATCCCCAAATCCGTCAGGGGGCTGTTATCTCCGCTGTTGACCTGATAAACGGCATCGGCCATTATGCCGGCCTGCGACGCATCAACGTGGAGGGGGCCACGGGCCTCTATGACACCAACTACGAGAACAAGGCCGCCGCCGCGCTTGAGGCACTGAAGACCGATGACTTCGTTTACCTTCACATTGAGGCCAGTGACGAGGCGGGGCATGAAGGTGATGTTCCTTTGAAGATGCGTACCATCGAGAATTTGGACCGTCGCATCGTTGGCCCCGTCTACGAAGCGGTGAAGAACTGGTCCGAGCCGGTGGCCATTGCTGTCCTGCCCGATCATCCTACACCCTGCGAGCTGCGCACGCACACGGCCGAGCCCGTGCCCTTCCTCATCTGGCATCCCGGTATCGAGCCTGATGGTGTGCAGACCTTCGATGAAGTGGCCGCCTGCGACGGTGTCTACGGACTGATGAAGGAAGATGAGTTTATGAACGAATTTATGAAACAACCCTAAATATTGAAACCGTATGAAGTACTATAGCACCAACCGACAGGAAAGCGGCGTCAGCCTGGAAGAAGCCGTCGTTAAGGGGCTGGCCGCTGACAAAGGCCTCTATATGCCCGACGTCATCAAGACGCTTCCGCAGAGTTTTTACGATCATATCGAGGACCTCAGCTTTCAGGAAATAGCCTGCCGCGTGGCCGATGCTTTCTTTGGTGAAGATGTGCCGGCCGACACGTTGAGGCAGATTGTCTGCGACACCCTCAGCTTCGACGTACCGTTGGTGGCCGTGTCCGAAGGCATTTGGTCGTTGGAGCTCTTCCACGGTCCCACGCTGGCCTTCAAGGATGTGGGTGGCCGCTTCATGGCGCGCCTGCTGGGTTACTTTATCCGCAAGGAAGGCAAGCGGCAGGTCAACGTGTTGGTCGCCACGTCGGGCGACACAGGCAGTGCCGTGGCCAATGGCTTCCTCGGTGTGGAGGGTATCCGCGTCTATGTGCTCTACCCCAAAGGAAAGGTGAGCGAGATACAGGAAAAGCAGTTTACCACGCTTGGTCGGAATATCACCGCACTGGAGGTAGATGGCACCTTCGACGACTGTCAGGCACTGGTGAAGGCTGCCTTTATGGATCCTGAGCTGAATGCGCACATGCAGCTGACGAGCGCCAATTCCATTAACGTGGCACGCTTCCTGCCCCAGGCTTTCTACTATTTCTATGCCTATGCCCAGCTGAAACGAGCCGGTCGGGCGGATAACGTCGTGATTTGCGTGCCCAGTGGAAACTTCGGCAATATCACCGCCGGCCTCTTCGGCAAGCGTATGGGGCTGCCCGTGAAGCGCTTCATTGCCGCCAATAACCGCAATGATATCTTCTACCAATACCTGCGCACAGGTGTCTACTCGCCACGCCCTTCGGTGGCCACCATCGCCAACGCCATGGACGTAGGCGCCCCTAGCAACTTTGCCCGCGTGCTCGATCTCTATGGAGACAGCCATGCTGCCATCTGTGCCGACGTCAGCGGCGCCACTTATACCGACGAACAGATAGCCGAGACGGTGAAGAATGTGTGGCAGACCCATCATTACTTGCTCGATCCGCACGGTGCCTGTGGCTACCGAGCCTTGGCTGAAGGCTTGCGGTCGGGCGAAGCAGGTATCTTTTTGGAAACGGCTCATCCCGCCAAGTTCAAGGATACGGTGGAGAAGATTATCGGTGAGGATGTGGAGGTGCCCGCCAAGTTGCAGGCTTTCATGCGTGGGCAGAAGCAGAGCATCCCGATGTCGAAGGATTTTGCTGCGTTCAAGGACTATCTGATGGGGGAATAGTGGTGCTCCCGCCCTGTGCTCCTATTGTCCAAAAACAATAAAAGCCCGCCATCCCGGCGGGCTTTTCTCGCTCTTCGTCTTGGACTTGAACCAAGGACCCTCTGATTAACAGTCAGATGCTCTAACCGACTGAGCTAACGAAGAATAAGAAAAATACGAAAACATTTTATGTATGTGCTCTTCGTCTTGGACTTGAACCAAGGACCCTCTGATTAACAGTCAGATGCTCTAACCGACTGAGCTAACGAAGAGTGTTGTTTTTTCTCAAATGCGGTGCAAAATTAATAGGATATTTTGAAATATGCAATATCTTTGCGGAAAAAATTATTGGAATGGACAAAATAATAGGTTTGGGCAATGCTTTGGTGGACGTTCTCGCCGCTTTTCAGAGCGACGATGTCCTAGCTGAAATCGGATTGCCGAGGGGAAGCATGACGCTCATTGACGAGGATAGACTGCATATCATAGAAGAATACTTCAAGGGGACGAAGGTGCGGATGGCCACCGGCGGATCAGCCGGAAATGCCATCGGTGCCTTGGCCCGGCTGGGTGCCGTGACGGGATTTGTCGGCAAGGTGGGCAGTGACGCCCGCGCTGACTTCCTGCGCCGCAGCCTGAAGCACCGGGGAACGGAAGCCCGCCTGCTGGTGTCGCCTTCATTGCCCACGGGGGTAGCTTCCACGTTCATCTCGCCCGACGGTGAGCGGACATTTGCCACCTATCTGGGCGCTGCGGCCACGCTGAAGGCCGAGGAGTTGTCGCTGGATATGTTCAAGGGCTATGCCTGCCTGTTTGTCGAGGGTTACCTTGTCCAGGATCACAGCCTGATTTTGCGCGCCATCGAGCTGGCCAAGGAGGCCGGCCTGCAGGTTTGTCTGGACATGGCGAGCTACAACGTGGTCAATGCGGATCGCGACTTCTTCGGCATGCTGATGAACAAGTATGTCGACATCGTCTTTGCCAACGAGGAAGAAGCCGCAAGCTTCGCGGGCAAGACTCCCGAAGAGGCGTTGAAAGAGCTGGCCGGCATCTGTAGCATCGCCGTGGTGAAGCTTGGTGCGCGTGGTTCGCTGGTTCGCAAGGGCTCGGACGAGCTGCGGGTGGAGGCGTTGCCTGTAGGTCGGGTGGTCGACACCACGGGCGCGGGCGACTACTTTGCTGCCGGCTTCCTGTACGGGCTGACCTGCGGCTATCCGTTGGAGAAGTGTGTGCGCATCGCCTCCCTGCTTTCCAGCAAGGTCATACAGGTAGTGGGTGCCGAGCTTTCGCCCGTACGCTGGAGGACGATACGACGGGAGATCGAGTGTATATAGTATAAACAAAACACGATTATATAGTATGAAAAATCTTTTAAGAGTACGTTGGATAATCCTGCTTCTGGGAGTGGCGGGCGGAGTGATGTTCCTCAGCTTCCGCAGCGGTGACGACCGCAGCTTCCGGCTGGCTAAGAACATCGACATCTTTAGCTCGGTTGTCAAGGAACTGGAGATGCTTTACGTAGACACCATTGACGCGGACAAGACCATCCGCGAGGGCATCGACGCCATGCTCTATTCGCTCGACCCCTACACGGAGTATTATCCTGAGGATGACCAAAGCGAGCTGGAGCAGATGTTGAAGAACTCCTACGGGGGTATCGGCTCCATCATTACTTGGAACGCGAAGTTGAAGCGCTCCATGATAGGCGAGCCCTACGAAGGCATGCCCGCGGCCAAGGCAGGACTGAAGGCGGGCGACATCCTTATGGCCATCGACGGGAAGGATCTCGCGGGAAAGAACAACCAGGAAATCAGCGAGATGCTTCGCGGACAAGCGGGCACCGGTTTCCGGCTGACGGTGCAGCGTCCCGGTACGGAGAAACCGCTGGACTTTGAACTGGTGCGTCGTGCCATCGAGCTTCCCATCATCCCTTATTACGCCAAGCTGGACAGCGGTGTGGGCTATATCAATCTCAGCACTTTCTCGGGCACGCCGGCTCGTGAGTTCCGCCAGGCGTTCCTCGACCTGAAGAAGCAGGGCATCACTTCGCTCGTCATAGACCTTCGCAACAATGGCGGCGGATTGCTGGACGAGGCGGTGGACATCGCCAACTACTTCCTGCCCCGTGGCAAGACATTGGTGACCACACGCGGCAAGCTCAAGCAGCTGGACCAGGCCTACAAGACGCTCCGCGAACCCATCGATCCGGACATTCCCCTGGCCGTGCTGGTTAACAGTTCTTCGGCTTCGGCCTCCGAAATCCTGGCCGGATCATTGCAGGACTTGGACCGTGCGGTGATTGTCGGTACCCGCACCTTCGGCAAGGGGTTGGTGCAGACCACTCGTCCGCTGCCCTACGGTGGTACGATGAAGCTCACCACAGCCAAGTATTACATCCCCAGCGGGCGCTGTGTGCAGGCCATCGACTATCAGCACCGCAACGCCGACGGTAGTGTGGGCCGCATCCCCGACAGCCTGACTACTGTCTTCCACACGGCGGCCGGGCGTGAGGTGCGCGACGGCGGAGGCGTAACCCCCGACGTGGAGGTCAAACAAGAGAAGCTCCCCAACATCTTATTCTACCTGGTCAACGACAATCTCATCTTCGATTATGCCACGCAGTATTGCCTCGAACACGAGAGCATTGCTGACGCTCATCGTTTCCACCTGACCGACGCCGACTATGAAGCGTTCAAGGACAGGGTGCGCCGTGCCGACTTCAAGTACGACCAGCAGACGGAGAAGATGTTGAAGAACCTCAAAGAGATGGCCGAGTTCGAAGGTTATCTGAAAGACGCCGCTCCGGAGTTCGAGGCGTTGGAGAAAAAGCTCCGCCACAACCTCGACCGCGACCTGGACTACTTCGCCCCGCAGATAAAGGAAATGATAGCCATTGAAATACAGAAACGCTACCATTATCAGCGAGGGGCCATCATCGAGCAGCTGAAGGATGACCCCGATCTGAAAGCGGCCTGCGCCGTCCTGACCGACACGGTGAGATACCATAAAATATTGCAACCTATAGAAACGAATAAATAAGACAACTTCTGGCCATGACAGAAAAACTGGCTGAAAAGAGACCGCGCATCGAAGCGGTGGATGCCTTGCGCGGATTTGCCGTGATGGCGATTGTCCTTGTCCACAACCTGGAGCATTTCATCTTCCCCGTCTACCCCGAGAACCCGCCCGGCTGGCTGGACAGTCTGGATCAGGGCGTGTTCGCCTCCGTTTTCGCCTTGTTTGCGGGGAAGGCCTATGCCATCTTTGCGTTGCTCTTCGGCTTCACTTTCTACATCCAGTCCGACAACCGCAAGAGGCGGGGCGGTGACTTCGGCTATCGTTTTCTTTGGCGTCTGGTTCTCTTGGCGGGCTTCGCCACGCTCAACGCCGCTTTTTTCCCTGCGGGCGACGTGCTCCTGCTCTTCGTTGTCGTGGGCATTGTGCTTTTCCTGACCCGTAACTGGAGTGACAAGGCGTTATTGGTAGCTGCCATCGTCTTCCTCCTGCAGCCGGTGGAATGGTATCATTACGTTGCCGGGTTGATTAACCCTGCCCACCGTTTGCCCGACCTTCATGTGTCGGAGATGTATGCCGAAGTGGCGGAATACACCAAGGGAGGGAACTTTTGGGACTTCCTCCTGTGTAACGTCACGCTGGGTCAGAAGGCCAGTCTGCTGTGGGCAGTCAATGCAGGTCGCTTCTTTCAGACGGCAGGTCTCTTCTTGCTTGGTTTTTACATCGGCCGGAAGCAGTTCTTCGTCCTTTCCGCTGACAATTCCCGTTTCTGGACCGCAGTGCTGATTGTGTCCGCCGTGGCGTTTGCTCCGCTCTATGCGCTCAAAGAACTGGCCATGGGAGGTGGTGAGACCGTGTCCCAGACAGTAGGGACGGTTTTCGACATGTGGCAGAAGTTGGCGTTCACCGGCGTGCTGGTGGCCTCGTTCCTGCTGCTTTACCGCAACGACAGGTTTAGTGCGGCGGTGACGGGTCTGCGCTTCTACGGCAGGATGAGCCTCACGAATTACATCTCCCAGTCCGTCATTGGTGCGCTCATTTATTTCCCCTTCGCTCTTTATCTGGCTCCGTATTGCGGCTACACGGTCAGCCTGCTCATCGGTATTCTGGTATTTTTCCTTCAGGTGAAGTTCAGCCGCTGGTGGCTGTCCACTCATCGGCAAGGACCGTTGGAAACCATTTGGCATAAGTGGACTTGGATGGGGGCGAAGTAAAGTGGCACTTTACGTTTCCCAAGTGGCACTTTACGACGCTCAAATGGCACTTTACGCCGCTCAAGTGGCACTTGGAAATGGAAGTGAGTTTTGGTTGAATAACGACACGTGTCGTGAGCATGCAACGGCACGTGCCGTGAGGGGGTAACGCCCCGTGTCGTCAGGTGGTAAGGACACGGGGCGTTAGGACCAGCGGAAAAAGGTGCAATGAGGGTGCATTAAAATATAAAACGTCTATCATTTTGCTCTGTCATCCTGAACAAAGTGAAGGAACTCCTGCAAACTTTTGCTTCCGGGAGATGCTTCACATACGTTCAGCATGACAGAAAGATAAGCACTTTGATTTTTTGATACACCCTCATGCCGGTAGTTGGTGAAATGAAGCAAGTGTTTACTTTGTTATCGTTCCTGCCTTCACGCTTTCACAGTGTGATAACTTCCTGCTAATAAGTGCGATTTGGTGAAACATCGGGTGAATGAACGGGTGAAGGGTTGAAGATAACAAGGTTTGCAAGATGTGCTTCACCCCAACCTAACTTTCAGCTTCATTTTTATTTCCAGTTGAAAGTATAAATTTCCTTTTCATTTTCGGCGAATACGCCATAAATGGTATGACTGTCTTCGTCTACGGCAAATGAACTGATAAACCGGTCTAAAAACCATTGCGCCAAAGGTTCTCCTTCCCATGAATAGACTTGTATGGAAGGCAATCCTTTTTGGGCATATATTTCTTCAGGCTTCATATCCAAGTTTAGCGTGTAAATATGATTTTCCGTAGCGTATGCGGATAGCGTATGAATCCTTCGGTCCTGCTCCTCTACCGGTATTTGTTTTTCCTTGGGAGCGATGTCCAGTGTGACATCGTGAAGGATTTTTCCGGATTTATCAATGATGCGGAAACGGCGGTCATAGGAATAGAAAGAGGCGAAACGTTCTCCTGAAGGATGGACGGTTCCAATGCGGCCGTAAGCTTGGTTACGCGCCAGTATGCTGCCAAAACGTTCTTCCGTTTCCGGATAATCAATCTTGTACTCCGAGGTTCCATCCGCATGCATGAAAAGATATTCTTTATTTTCTTCAAACCCCGCCTCGCAGACATAGGAAGAGTCGGCCAACATTTTCAGCCCATTGTAAACTCCCTGTTGTACAGGAAGCGTGTGAACGGATATTACAGGTTTTCCCTTGACAAAGGAAATCGCTTTCAATGCATCCATGTCTTGGATGAACGTGCTTTTCTCGTTTTGGGCGACAATCTGTCCCATTGGCATTTTAAAATCTTCAGGGCCTCCACCCAATACACCGAAACTATACAGGTATTGAAGGTTCTTGCGGTCGAAAACTTGGAAACAGGTATCCATTTTATCATTGAAAACAACTAAATAAGAATCCTTCAAGAACATTCCGGTTGGGTAGAGCATGATGGGAGGGATAGAGTGAGTTTCCGTCACCAATGTATCCGTTTCTTTAAAAGAAGTATATGTTTGATTCTCGCTTTGTTTAGTGCAGGAGCAAACAATTATAAGACAAATAAAAAAGAAAAGATTTTTCATGTTTTACATTTTGAATATTTGAAAAATACCACATATTACAAGGAATATAATTGTGGAATCTTTTAAGTGCTTTTTGTGATTGATTTGTTTATTTATCTATAGCGTTGAGGCTTATCACGCAAATGATGTCCTTTGTCCTTTTCGCAAATTTTCTATCTTAAGATCCCATAGGCTTACCTCCTGTCCTCTTATAAGTAGTTAAACAATGTGCTATTTATCATTTGTTTCCGGTGAAAGATGCAAGGAATGAACTATGGTTTCACGAGGTTGGCCTGTAAAATATGAAACCAATAAAGCATCTCTGTCTTTTCCTATGAAAAGAGAAATACTGAAAACGTAGCAAATATAGTGGAATTTTTATTGCTCATAACAAGAAACGACAAAATTCTTCTATTGTTGATGAATGTTGCATAAAAAAAATTATCCGCAACACCTATATCGGTAGGCATTGCGGATAGTAGAATGATATTAAGAAGTGGTATTAATCGAGGACAATAGGCTTGTACTTCGGCACCAGTATTTTCATGATGCACCAGCCGATGAGGTAGGCCACGGCGCAGATGCAGAAGATGATGAAGTAGCCGGCGGGCTTGCCTTCAAAACCCATGAACTCCATGGCGGGACGCACGTATTCCGCTCCTTGTGCCAGCAATGCTTTGGTCATCTCTACTTCCTGTCCGTCAACGAGGGTTGTGCCCGCGGCGTAGGTGAAGAGCATGCCCGAACCTTTGTTGATGAGGTAGGAGCCGATACCGCCTGCCATACCGCCCAGACCGATGATGGTGGCCACGGCGCTGTTGGGGAACATGTCACTACCTACGGAGTAGATATTGGCCGACCAGGACTGGTGAGCTGCGCCTGCGATACCGATGATGATGATGGGGAACCAGTAGGAATATTCACCCAGCGGCTGGGCAAACAGGGCCAGCAGCGGGAACAGGGCGAAGATGAACATGGCACGCATGCGGGCTGCATAGGGGTTCATGCCTGTCCGGTTGATGATAATGGTGGGCAGCTTGCCTCCGTAGATGGACAGCATGGTGATGGCATAAAGTACGAATATCAGCATTTGGGCTGTGCCGCTGTCTGAAGAGAAACCATAGACATCGGAAATGTAGGCGGGTGTCCAGAAGAGGAAGAACCACCAGACACCGTCTGTCATGAACTTGCCTATCGCTACGGCCCATGCCTGCGGGTATTTCAGACATTCCCACAGGCTCATCTTCCGTTCTTCCTTTTTGGGAGCGTCTGTACTTGCCTCGGTCTGCTCAGTCTGTTTGTCCAGATTGATGTAGGCCAATTCGGCTGCATTGACATGAGGATTATCTTCAGGCTTTTTGTACATGAACATCCACAGACCCATCCAGATGAAGCCCAGACCGCCGATTACGACGAAGGCCATCTCCCAGCCGTTTCCGACTCCGATGCTTTGGAAATAACGGGCGAGCGACGGGATGCTGATAGGGGCTATCAGGGCACCGATGGTAGCGCCGGCGTTAAAGATGGAGGTAGCAAAGGCACGGTCTTTCTTGGGGAAATATTCAGCCGTTACTTTGATGGCGGCGGGGAAGTTGCCCGCTTCGCCCACAGCCAGCACAATGCGTGCGGCAATGAAGAAGTAGACGCTGGTGATGGCAATGGTGGATGCGATGGCTCCCGTGGCCGAAATCATCTCGGCGGCGTTATGGATGCCCACCACATGCTCCGTGGCCCATCCGCACAAGGCGTGAAGGCAGGCGCCCAGCGACCATACGGCGATAGCCCAGAGGTAACCTTTCTTGGTGCCCATCCAGTCGATGAAGCGTCCGGCGAACAGGTTGGCGATGGCGTACACGAGGGAGAAGATAGCGGTGATGTCGCCGTAGTGTGCATCGGTCCAATGGAACTCGGGAGCGATGAAGTCTTTCCAGGTCAGCGACAGAACCTGGCGGTCCAGGTAGTTTACTGTAGTGGCAAAAAACAGCATGGCACAGATGGTCCATCTGTAATTGCTCATTTTGGTCATTGCATTTTTTATTTCATTCATGATAAAAGATTGTTATTTTGTTGTTTTGCAAAAGTAGATGATTTCGTGTTAGTTCTTTGTGTAATATTTGGTTGAAATACAGCATTAAATGACAAAATGGGCGCAGACATGTTCATGTCCACGCCCATTCTCGTATCATTACTTATTTCATATCTAAGTATTTGATCTCGTCTTTGTCACTGTATTTCAGGTTCTCACCGGCCATGCCCCAGATGAAGCTATAGTTGCTGGTTCCTGCGGCTGCGTGAATACTCCATTCGGGGGAAGTGATGGCCTGTTCGTTGTGCAGCCACACCAGACGCTCTTCCTGCGGTTGTCCCATCAGGTGGCAGATGGCGTTGCCTTCGGATACGTTGAAGTAGAAGTAGGCCTCCATGCGGCGCGTATGCGTATGGGCGGGCATGGTGTTCCATACAGAGCCCGGAGCCAGTTCGGTCAGACCCATCTGTAACTGGTTGGTGCCACCGTTCTTCACTCTTTCCAGGACATCTTTCACGATAAGCTGGTTGACAACGCGGTCATTGCTTTCTTCCATCTTGCCGTAATGGTCGGAAATGGCGAGGGCGTATTTCTTAGGTTCGGCTTTCTGAGCTTTCACGTCGGTCGTAATCAGCTGGGTGACATACGGCTTGTAGGCAGGAGCCGAGTTGATGTAGAATTTGGCAGGCTTTGTGGCGTCATTGCTCTTGAAAGTCACTTCCTTGTTGCCGCAACCCACGTAGAGGGCTTCCTTGTATTTCATGGCGTATTCTTTGCCATCTACTGTCACTACGCCGTCACCACCCACGTTGATGACGCCCAGTTCGCGACGTTCCAGGAAGTAAGTGATCTCGGGACCCAGTTCGCGGAAAGTTTCCAGCTTCAGCGTGGTGTTGACCGGCATTACGCCACCGTAAATCAGACGGTCATAGAGCGTATAGGTCAGGTTTATTTCGTCAGCGGCAAAAACCTTCTCCATCATGAAGGCGCTGCGCAGGCGCTCGGTGTCATAGTGCTTTACGTCCAGCGGATGGCAGGCCGTTTGTACGGTGTAGTTCATCTGGGCGTTGGCCGCGATGGCGGCTGTGCCCAACATCATTGCAAGGGCTAATTTTTTCATATTCTTATTTTATATAAAAGTTATATTTGACAATTCTTTAGTTGACAGCCTTTTGAGCTTCTTTTTCGCTGCGGATGATGAGGCGGCGATTAATGAACATCATGGCTATGGCTATCAGGGCGAGCAGCCCGGCACCTACGTATGACAGCTTGATGCCTCTATAAATAGTCCATCCGAAGAAAGACGAAGCGAAGTCGAGCGCACCGCCCGAGAAACCTTCGGGAATGCGGGCCGCAGGGTCGTTGGTCTCGGCATATACGTTATTGGCGGCCTGCGTGAAAGCGGGAGCCATGTCGGTCACGAAGTAGAGTCCGATAATCAGGACAACCAAACCGATAATCAAGGTCTTCACCACGTTGCCTTTGGTGTAGGGCAACACCAGCGGGAAGAGGTAGAACATGCCTGCCAGCGAGGCCAGCGGGAGGAACTGGTTGCCGGGGAGGAACACGGCCAGTGCCAAGATGACCGGTATCAGGATGACGGAAGCCACCAGCGTGGCGGGATGCCCGATGACCAGAGCCGGGCTCATACCGATGTGTACCTTTTTGCCGTTGAATTTATGTTTCACCAATTCGGATGTCTTTTCAGAAATGGGTTTCAAGCCTTCGATGAAGAGAGACGTGATGCGCGGAATGAGCTCCATGACAGCTCCCATCGTAATGCCCAGGAAGAGTATCTTCTTGATGTCCAGTTGGGCGGCGGCACCGATGAGCATACCTACGATGACACCCAGCACCAAGGGTTCGCCTATCACACCGAATTTCTTTTTCAGTCCCTCGGCGTCAATGTCCAGCTTGGAGAAGCCGGGTATCTTGTCCAGCCCCTTATTGATGAGCACGGCGAAGGGCGTGATGCTCTGGCAGAAAGGTTGCGGGATGGAGATGCCGTCCAAGTCATAGTATTTTTGGAACTTGTCCGCCGTGAGGTCGGCGCAGACCAATGTGATGATGTAGCAGACGATGGCGGCAAAATAGCCCCATGCCAGGCTTTCACCAGTTACAAAGTAGGCCACGGCACCAATGAAGGCAAAATGCCAGTAATTCCACAAGTCGATATTCACCGTGCGCGTGGTCTTGGTGATGAGCATCAGCAGGTTCACACCCAGGCAGATGGGGATGATTAAGGCGCCTACGGCCGTATTGTAGGCCACGGCGGCAGCGGCAGGCCATCCCATGTCGAATACGTTCAGCTGCAGGTGGTAGAGCTTGGAGATAGCTTCCAGGGGGCTGTCAAAGTTAGTGGTGAGCAAAGCGGTGACTACGCCCAGACCTACAAAACCGACGCCTACGCAGAGACCTGATTTCAGCGCTTTCCCGAATTTCATGCCGATGCACAAACCAATAATGGTGAAGATAATAGGCATCATGACTGATGCTCCGAGGCTGATGATGTAACCGAAAATCTGTTCCATTCTTAAATTCTCTCTTTATTTAGATATGATTAAATTGATATTCAATGATATGTTTTGAAAAATCGGTGTCAAATTTACGGCTTTTCTTTATTATTCAAAAAGGAAATGCTTTAAAACTTGGAAAAAAGGGCGATTTTGTATCTTTTTTTGTCGTTTGCGCACACAAAAAACGTCGTTTTCGCACACGAAAATCAAATAATGCACCTATTCGAATGAAAAAATACACACGTTTTCGGAGAGAAAGGGTTACTTTTGTTTCCGGATAAAAACGCTGAAACTAAAGTTGTTGAGCAAATGAAGAAATTAGCTGTCTTTAGAGCCAATGTGGCCGGATTGTTGTGTCTGTCTCTCAAGTATTGGGTGTTGGCCGGATTGCTTGGGGGAAGCTTGCCTTTGGCGGCTGCCGGGCAATGGAAGGATACGATTGTGGTGGCGCGCGACGGTACGGGTGACTACCGCACCTTGACTGAGGCTATGGAGGGCATCCGTGCCTTTATGGATTACAAGGTGACGGTACTCGTCAGGAATGGTGTTTACAAGGAGAAAGTGGTCATTCCTTCGTGGTTGCAGCATGTAGACTTTATCGGTGAAAGTGCGGAAGGAACCGTCATCACTTACGACGACCATGCCAACATTAACCGGATGGGGACATTCCGCTCCTATACGCTGAAGGTGGAGGGCAATGACCTGACTTTTCGCAACCTGACCATCGAGAACAATGCGGCACCCTTAGGACAGGCCGTGGCTCTCCACACGGAGGGCGACCGCCTGGTGTTTATCGGTTGCCGTTTCTTAGGCAATCAGGATACTGTCTATACGGGTGCGGCAGGTACACGCCTTTACTTCCTGAATTGTTATATAGAGGGAACGACCGATTTTATTTTCGGGCCTTCGACAGCTTTGTTTGAGGATTGTACCATTCACAGCAAGCGCAACTCTTACATCACAGCCGCATCCACTCCGGCCGATGTGGCGGTGGGCTATGTTTTCAGGAATTGCCGTCTGACAGCGGCCGAAGGTGTCGATAAGGTGTATTTGGG
>CALUFR010000023.1 GCA_944319875.1 uncultured Bacteroides sp. | reverse complement strand
TTGAAAGCATGAGAAATATGGCGGTTTGGAACAGTCCGGCTTTTTCTTATCCATTGCCCGTTCTCGTGCGAGTTTTATCCAATCTGTTGATAGTCAAATAAAACCTACCTGATTACAACAAATATAGAGAAAAGCTGTTGTTCTTCCATCCGCAGACGCGTATTTTTGCAACACAAAACAATAAAAGTATGAAAAGATTTTTAGAAAAATGGGACACGGCCCGATGGTTGCGGCTGTTGCTTGGAGCGGGATTTGCCGCTTACGGTTTTTACCACAACGAGGGTTATGCCATTGCATTCGGCCTGCTGCTGACGCTGATGTCCCTGCTGAACTGGTCGTGCTGTGCGGCAGGAAGCTGCAACGCCACATCGGGAAAGGGAGCACCGTACAAGAATTTCGTGAAACCCTATAACCCCAAGAATGAGTAATAACAAATAAATGAAGAAAGAGTATGAAAACAAAGAATTTGACAAAAGAAGAGTTTCTGAAAAATGTAGCTGATTTCGAAAACAGTCCTAACGAATGGAAGTTTCTGGGCGTGCGTCCCGCCATTATCGATTTTTATGCCACATGGTGCGGTCCTTGCAAAATGCTGGCTCCCGTACTTGAGGAGATTGCCGAGGAATACGCCGACAAGATTGACGTGTACAAGGTGAATGTAGACGAGGAAGAAGAACTCTCGGCCCTGTTCGGCATCCGCAGTGTCCCCACCCTGCTGTTCATCCCCATGGAAGGAAGTCCGCAAATGGCACAAGGTGCCCTGCCGAAAACGACTCTGAGAAACGCTGTCCGGCAGGTGCTGCTGAATGAGTAAAAACAGATATGACTACCACTCGATGAACTTGCCGCGCTCGCGACGCTTCTGCAGCTCCTCCTTAAGAAAGCGCTGCCGATCTTTGGCGATGTAGCGGCGGGCGAAGATATTAGGAACGGCTACACCGAGGGAAATGCACAGAATGATGAGCGAGGCGTTGATACCGTTGGACACAGCGACGGTCACCTCGCCCACAACACCGTTCATGTTGATAAGCGCCATCAGCGAACGATACATCAGCACACCGGGAATCATCGGAATGACCGAAGGAATGGTCAGCACGTGATTGGGAACATGAAACCAGTGGACGGCCTTCACTGCAATCAGGCTTACGACCAAAGCCCCCATGAAAGAACCTACGACAGGCCCGAGCCCCAGTTCAAAGTTGACGAAGTTCCGGGTGCAGACGGCCAGAATGCCACCGATGGCAACCACCCACAACAAACGGCGCTGGATATTGAATATCATGGAGAACCCCATGGCAGAGATAGCCGCCGCGACGGCATAAACCCAATAAGAATCGTGAGGCACAATGCTCAGCTCGCTGAACTTCCGGTCGATAACCACATCTTCCATTACCAGGAGATGCATGGCCAGCACGATGCCGAAGGCCATGGACGCAACCATCAACGCAGTGTTCACCGCACGGACAATGCCGACCTGAATGTAGTTGTCAATCATGTCGTCCACAAAATTGATGAGCGGAACACCCGGCACAATAAACAATGCACAGGCCAACAGAGGATGGTAAGGAGTATCCGACAGCCCCAGAAAGGTAGTGGCGTATGCCAGACAGGTGGAAATGAAAGCCGCAATGGCAATGCTCATATACTGATTGATGCCGAACTCGTTGCAGTGCGCACGCACGCGGAAACCGGCAAAAGCACAGATGGATGCAAACAGGAACGCAATCCAGTCGCCACCGAACAGTTTGCAAAAGCCACCGCAGGCAAAGCCTGCACCGAGAGCCACGACATAGGGCAGGTAATTGCGTCTTTTCGAGCGGATGCGCTCCAGCTCCTCCTCGTATTGGTCAAGCGAATAGTCGTTCTCAATGGCACGCCAGGAGAGCTTGCTGATTTCAGAGATGGCGGTCATGTTGATGCCATGCTTCTCGCACTTCTGAAACTTAGAGAAGGAATGAGAACCGTCGCTGACGTTCACCATCAGCATCGTGTAACTCACATCTATATGCAGTTTCTCCTCAGGAAGCCCCAAATAGGCGGCCACACGGTTCATGTTACGCACAATGCGGTTTGTGTCGGCCGCACTCTCTACCAATAATTTTCCGGTGCGAAGCAGCAAGTCGAGCTTCCGTCTCAACAAAGCCACTTCCTGATCAGTTAACGCTTTAGCCATCTTCTCCGTTTTTGTTAATAGATATTCCAATCGGGGCGCAAAGATACGATTTTCTCCCGAATAGTCATCATATTTAGGGAAAAGAAGAGCGGCCCGCTTTCTTCCTTATAGGGAAAAAACAGGCCGCATTCTTTCTTACTGGAAATTATCTTGCTCAGACAAACCAGCGTACGTAGCAGAAGTCCTGACGATGGGGCAGGTCGGGATGCTTCGGGAACATACGATAGGCGACGCGGAAGCTGCCTGAGTTCTCAATTTCGTGCTTAGCCTCGAACGTATAGAGGGTACCCTCTTTCTTAACCACGTGGAACGGCTCTACCGAGTAGATGTGCTGCTTACCATCCTCGCTGTTGTAAGTAGTTACCAACTCGAGACCGATAGCGTCGTTCAAGCCTTTTTCATCAATCACAAACTGTACGGTATATTCCTTACCGCTCTCGATGGAAGCGTGCTCCATATCTTCGGGCTTGTTGCAGGAAACCACTTCGATACTGTCCCACTTGGCTGCCACTTCTTCCTTCCAGGCGGCAATCTCTTTCGCCTTGGCATAATTGTTGGCCGACAATTCGTGGAAACGCTTAGCCTCCTTGCAATAGAATTTGCTGTAGTAGTCGTCCAACTGGCGCTTCATCGTATAGTGAGGGGCAATCTGGGCAATGGAGTTCTTGATGGTGCGCACCCAGCCTTCGGAGTAACCTTTCTTATTGCGTGCGTAGTACAAAGGCAAAATTTCCTGCTCGAGGATGCTGTAAATGGTAGCGGCATCGAGCTGGTCCTGATGGTCTTGATTTTGATACGTACGCTTATCGGTCAATGCCCAGCCGGCACCTTCACGATAACCTTCCAACCACCAGCCGTCGAGTACGGAGAAGTTGACAACACCGTTCATCAACGCTTTCTCACCGGACGTACCGGACGCCTCGAGCGGACGGGTAGGCGTGTTCAGCCAGATATCCACACCCGTAACCAAGCGGCGGGCCAGCTGCATGTCGTAGTTCTCCAGGAAAATAATCTTACCCAGGAACTCGGGACGACGCGAGATTTCCACAATCTGCCTGATAAGCCCCTGACCGGCACCGTCATGCGGATGAGCTTTGCCGGCAAAAAGGAACTGAACGGGATAATCGGGGTTGTTTACAATCTTGGCCAGACGGTCGAGGTCGGTAAACAACAGATGAGCACGCTTATAGGTAGCAAAGCGACGGGCAAAACCAATAGTCAGCGCGTTGGGATTGATCTTATCGAGCAAGGAAACGATGCGTGAGGGGTCTCCCTGATTCTTCAACCAGCTTTCGCTGAACTGCTTGCGTATGTAGTCTATCAACTTGTTCTTCAATCCCTGACGGGTCTTCCAGATTTCTTCATCGGGCACATTGTAAATGGCTTTCCAGATGTTCTCATTAGACTGGTCGTACCAGAAGTTCTCGTCAAAGTACTTTGCGTAGAGCTGCTTCCACTCCGTTGCGCTCCAAGTGGGGAAGTGCACACCGTTGGTGACGTAACCCACGTGGTTCTCTTCGGGGAAATATCCCTTCCAGATGGGAGAGAACATCTCCTGGGAAACTTTCCCGTGCAGCCAGCTTACACCGTTCACTTCCTGCGAAGTGTTGCAAGCGAAAATGGACATACAGAAACGTTCGCCCTTGTCGCCCGGATTGTTGCGACCTAAGTCCATCAAATCGTCCCAAGTGATGCCCATACGTGCGGGATAGCCGCCCATATACTTGCCGAACAGGCCTTCGTCGAAGTAATCATGACCTGCGGGAACGGGGGTATGTACCGTGTAGAGCGAAGAGGCGCGAACCAGTTCGATGGCCTGGTCGTAAGTCAAGCCTTCTTCCACATAGTCGCAGATACGTTGCACGTTTATCAGCGCGGCATGTCCTTCGTTGCAATGATAGATATCTTTCTTGATACCCAGCTTCTTCAACGTCAGGATACCACCGATACCCAACAGAATTTCCTGTTTCAGACGGTTCTCCCAATCTCCACCGTAAAGTTGGTGAGTGATGGAACGGTCGAACTCACTGTTCATCTCATTGTCCGTATCAAGCAGATAGAGAGCCACACGGCCTACGTTGACACGCCATACAAACGTATGTACATAATAATCAAGATAAGGCACATCCACTACCAGATGGTTGCCTTGTTCGTCCAGTACAGGCTCAATAGGCAGCTGGCCGAAGTTCTGAGCCTCATAGTTGGCTATCTGCTGGCCATCCATCGACAGACTCTGCGTGAAGTAACCGTAACGATAAAGGAAACCTACCGCACACAAATCCACATTGCTGTCCGAAGCTTCTTTCAGGTAGTCACCGGCCAAGATACCCAAGCCACCCGAATATGTTTTAAGTACATGGTTCAATCCATACTCCATGCTGAAATAAGCCACAGAGGGACGCTTCTTGTCGGGCTCCACATCCATATAAGTACGGAATTTGGAATACACGTCCTCCATTCTCCGCAAAATCACCTTATCAGCGGCAAGCGCCTCAAGTTTCGCATAGTTCATGCGTTCCAGAAGCATTACCGGGTTCTGTCCTACCTTCTTCCATAAATCCGGATCAAGGTCTCTGAACAATTCGGTAGCCTCGTAGTTCCAAGCCCACCACATGTTGCGCGACAACTCTGCCAATTTCTCCAATTCTGCGGGGATACGTGACTTTACAGTCACATTCTTCCAGTTCGGAGTGTTTACATTACTAACTTTAATCTTCATTATTGTATAACTTTGATTGATTAATAATCTTTTGTTTTACATGCGACTCACCCTACCAACCGCTCCATGGCGTTGCGCAGGGCTACATCGTAAGCCTCATAATAATATTGGATGAAATGTTTCCACAACGCCTGTTCGGCAACGCCCGCCGCCCGCTTGCGGATGGCTTTCACCTCGTTCGGCGTTTTTGAGGAAAGATAAGTGACGGTATCCTTGATGCCGTCCGCCACTTCGGAATAGTTATAGTCCGAGCGGTGGATAACCTCCACTCCATCATCTATGCCATGCTGGTTCTTCAGTCCGTTTACCCAACGTCCGAATCCGGAAAGGTCGGTCGTAATGGTAGGCACGCTGAAAGCGACGCTTTCCAGAGGGGTATAGCCCCAAGGCTCGTAATAGGAAGCATAGACACCCAGATCGAGCCCGGGCACCAGGTCGTAATACGCTTTATTGACAATGCCGTCCCGTCCGTCCAGATAGCAGGGGACAAAAACAACTTTTACCTTGTCCTCAGGACGATTGCCCATGCCGAGATATTTCAGCATGTCCAGTACCTGGTCGTGCGTCATGTTGTGCAGCCAGTGGGTAATGTACGGGCACTCCAACGGTGTGGTAAACTTTGTTTCACGGTCCTTGAGACGTACTAACAAGTCTTCGCGAGCCTCCCCTACCCAACTGGGTACACTGACCACCGCCAATACGTTCTTCTTCAGATTCTTGTCGCGGTTCAGGCGGTTCATCGCCTCCAGAAAGACGTCAAGACCTTTGTTGCGGAACTCATAGCGCCCGCTGGTGCCGACAATCAGTGTATCCTCTTTCAAATCCTGTCCCAACAGCTTGTTGGCCACATTCAATATAAGCGACCGTGCGCGCTTCCGCTTTCCGGTATATGCCGCGGCTTTGGGTACAAAGTCATCCTCAAAGCCATTCAGCAGAATGACATCGGCTGACTTGTCAAGCAGTTCTTTGCATTCATTATTGGTAATTTCGCTTACGGTTGTGAAGCAATCTACGTAGTGTGCTGTCTGCTTTTCAATGGAGTGTTTGGACTGCATATTCAGTTCCTCAGCCATTTGATCACCGTTGTAAGCAAAGAGATAGTCATACAAAGGCTTTCCGTTTCCGGCGATAGAACGTCCGATGGACGTGGCGTGAGTAGTAAAAATGGTAGCTATCTCGGGCACAGTCGCCTGAAGATAAAGGGCTCCCATGCCGGTCATCCACTCATGCGCTTGGAAGACAACCTTATCTGTTTCCGTCAGATTATACCGATAAAAGCTTTCAACAACTTTTCCGGAAGCATAAGCAAACATGGAAGCTTCATCATAGTCACCGTATGCATGCAGAGAGTCAACCTGATAACGGTTCCACATCTCGGCATAGATGTCGTTCTTCTCCTGAAAGAAAGGTTGGAAATCAACTAAGATGACAATCGGTTCGCCGGGTATGTTCCAACGGCCTACTCTGACTGACAGATGGTCATGTACCGCCGCATGTTCCTTCCATGCCGCACACAAATTATCGTGTTCAATGAAAAGAGGATTTTCCTTGCCTCTCCAAAAGTCCGGTCCTATAAAGATTATTCTATCACGGAATTGCTCTTGCAGTGTCTTGGCCCGTGTAGATAAAACGGTATAAATCCCTCCTACTTTATTGCAGACTTCCCAACTCGCTTCAAAAATATAGTCGGGTGTCAACAGTTTTTTATTCATATTTCTAATACAATTCAAATGAAGCGCAGCCTGCTTATCAAAAAATAAGCACACGCAACCCCGGTAACATAATTACGTTGCTCTTTACTCGGGCGCAAAAGTACACATTATTCTTTGAAAAATAGCTATTTGCCCGAAAAAAAATAAAAAGGGGATAAGCAATCGTATGCGGAAAAAAATCTCGGTCCACACTGTGTCATGCAACTCGCCAAGCGTGTTTCCCTGTCCAAGGTTTTCCACAAGCAAAAATCCCCACCTTATCCGTGACGGACAGGGCGGGGATGCTTATTCATAACCGTGTGTTTTTCCTCTTTATACCATCAAGGCGGCAACCAACGAAAGGATGGCGTAGAACTCGGGGAAGGCAGCATAGATCAGCGTGTTGGTCAGCACGTTGTGGCCTTGCGAGATGCCTACGATACCGCTGGCGGAAATCTGTCCCTGGCGGATGGCGGAGAATAAGCAGATGAGACCTACACCGAGGCCGATACCCAACATCAGCGGGCCGTCTGCCGTAAAGTCACGTCCCATCGTCATCAGGAAGGCGACGAAACCATACAGACCCTGCGTAGCGGGCAGTGCGGAGAGAATCATGTAACTGGCCGACTGGGTGGGGTCTTTCTTCAACGCACCTTCGGCGGCTTTACCCGCGATTGTCGTACCATAGCAACTGCCAATGCCGGAGAGGGCCAGCATCAGGCCCAGACCGAGATAACCTAAAATTTCATTCATAATCGTTTAACTTTTTATTTGTTTCTAATTCTATTTAAATCACTAATCAAATCATCTTATAGCACACAGATTACACAGATGAGACAGATTTTCACAGATTTTTTCTTTTGTCATGTCGAGCGCAGTCGAGACATCTCACATCACACCGGGTATGCGCTACGTGAGACCCCTCGACTACGCTCGGGGTGACAGGCGAAGTCCCTTTTAAATATCTGTGGTTATCTTGTTTAATCTGTGTCATCTGTGTGCCATAATATCTTATTTTTTTTACACTTACTTATCTACCGTAGCGAAGGGAGCGTAAGCCTCGCCCTTACCTTCGTAACCGGAGTTCTTGAAGTATTCCACGAACGTCAGACGCAAGGGATGGACAAAGCCGCTCAAGCAGGACATGGCGATGTTCAGCGCATGGCCGAAGACCAGTATCAGTCCGCAAGGCAGCCAGCCGATAAGCGGTCCGGCCGCATCGTAGGTCATGAAGGCCAACTGATTGAACACACCGCCCAGCATACCGCCCGCCAAGCCCAAAGCATAGAGACGGATGTATGAAAGCGTATCGCCCGCCAAGCCCGTGGCCATGTTGTACGTGTCCCACAAGCCCGCGCCGATGTTGGCGAAGACGTTGCGGTGCAGGTTGTTCAGCAGGTAGATGCCGATGGCAGCCACACCGCCGATGATGATGAACGACCACTGAGTGACTTGCGCGGAGATGACCTCGAAGAACGACAAGCCGCCCGTACAGATGAAGCCTACCACCAACAGCAGCCAGCCCCAGTCGCTCAGCGTCTCCTTGAAGCCGTAGCGCACGGTGTTGCAAATGGCTTTCACCGTCATGGCGAGGCAGATGTTGACCACACCGATGAGGAGCGACAGCACCATCGCTTTGTCATACGTCGTGCCGTCTATCTTGCCGGCAATCATATACTCTTTCATCCACTGGGGCAGGTCGGCTTCGAAAAGGTTGACCCCGAAGAACGTACCCAGCACGGCACCGAATACGGTGGTGACGATGCCCAGCGTGATGACCATGTTCATCATGCCCGCCAAGGACTTGGAGAGCTTCGCTTTCAGGATGAAGCCCAAGGCAATCAGCGCTAAACCGTAGCCCGCGTCGCCCAGACAGAAGGCGAAGAAGAGCGAGAAGAACGGTGCGATGATGGGCGTAGGGTCGAACTCCGAATAGTTGGGCATGCCGTACATCTTGGTCAGCACCTCGAACATGCGGGCAAAGGCATTGTTCTTCAGCTTGATGGGGGCACGGTCTTCCTTCGTGGCGGGACGCAGGTCGTAGTACACGCCGCTTTCGTCCAGCATCCGGCACACTTCGGGCTCCACGTCTTCGGGTATCCAGCCCTCCAGCAAGACGACGCTTCCTTCAGCCATCGGCTCGCTGTCCAACTGCACCTTGCGCAGGTCGATGACGCCCTGCAACTGACGGTTGGCATACTCCATGCCTCGGTAATACATGCGGCAGAATTCGATGAAGTTGAACTCTTCGTCCTCAATGTCTTCCAACAACAGAGTTTTCTTTTCCATCAATGCCGACAGGCTCTGCTGCGGCAAGCGCAACGGCTCCATGTCCAACTCGATCGGATGGGGCGTGACGGTGACGAAGCTGACGTGCCCGCCATGCTGACGGATGACGAAGGCGTTGTAATCCGTCTCCCACTCCGTCTTATACTCATTCTCCAGGCAGTCGTAGAACTGGATGAACCAGCCCGCATCACGCAGACGCGCCACCACCTTCCAACTGAACTCGCCCCACGGCTCCAACGAAGCGATGTCTTTCTCGCAGGCGGGAAGCTGCTGCTTCAGTTCCTGGATGTCCGCCTGGAACTTCTCGAAACGCGCCACCATGGCATCGCCCGTCATGTCCTTGCGGACAATCGTATCGGGCTTGCTGTCACCAAAGTTGCGTTGCATGCCAAGGAGCACGTTCTTGTATTGCGCACGCTTCTGTAAAAGAGCTTGCAGGGCAGCGTCCACTTCGCCGCGCTGACGCTCCACCACGTGCACCACGCCCAACTGGCGGATGCGGTCGAGGAACGACTCATATTCCTTGTGATAGACAAGGAACGTCAGCTTTTTCATTTTCGTAATCATGCTACGACCTCCTTTCTCTGTTCTTGGTGCGACTTCATAATCTTCTGCGAAGACTTCGACAGGTTTTCTTCGTCCTCCATGAAGCGCTTAATCTTACGCAAGGCGTCCTGATAGCCGGGTATCTGCACCTTCTCGAACAGGTTCACCTTCTGCGTGGTCTTCTTACGGGCATGCTCCAGCAAGGAGAGCTTGGCTTCGGTAAACTCTCGCTCGATGGCCGTATGCGCCAGTTCCTTCAGCAGTTCCAGTCCGTCGGCATACCACTTGGGGGCATTGAACAGGCTGTAGGGGCGAATCTCGAAGTCCACGTTCTCCAGCTGCGGCACGCGCACACCGGCTATCTTGCGGACCTCCAGATGGACGTCGCTGACCTTTATCAACGAGCTGTCGAACTCGTTCCAAAGGGCGAACATCGTCTCGTAGGCCTGTATGTCCCGTTCCAACCTCTCCTCCAGCGCGCGGGCGTCCGTCTTGCACCGCTTCACCTCCATGCGCAGGGCGCTCTCCTTATTCTTAATGATGGGAAGCGTGCGCACGCGGATCTTCAGTTGCTTTTCCAACTGCTGGAGCGAGGTCTTGTTATATTGAAACTTTATCATAACTCAATGTGTTAATGATTCATTAAGCCTTCGGCCAATACTCGTCCATGAGGTCTTTCTTGATATTCACCTCTTCGGGCTTGAAATACTTGCCGAACAACGACCAGGCAACATCGAGCATCTGCGTGGTGTCCACGTTGACGTCGATGGCCAGCAACTGGTTGGAGTAGTCTTTGGCGAAGGCCAAGGTACGTTCGTCGTAGTTGGTCAGGTCGAAACCGTTCTCCAGCTTCGTCTTGG
>CALUFR010000022.1 GCA_944319875.1 uncultured Bacteroides sp. | reverse complement strand
AGGGGCTGGACTATGGCAGCAACCCCAGGCATGACCACCACTTTTGAATGAAGAATGAAAAATTAAGAATGAAGAATTATGAAGAAAAAGAACCCAAACAAAAAGGTTGAGACGCCGATATACCGCACCATCACCGTGGCGCCGGTGGTGCGCCGCATCAACGATATAGGCTCCTGGAAGAGCGCGCTGCGCAGTGCGGACATCGGCATCCGCTGGCCGCTCTATGACCTGTACGAGGATGTGCTGATAGACGGCACCGTGACCGACGCCATCGGCAAGCGCATCGAGGCCATCACCGACTGCGACATCCACTTCACCGCCCCGGACGGCAGCGTCGTGGAGGCAATGGAGGTACTCATCGACAGCCTGCCCTTCGAGCGGCTGCTGGAGGACATCATGTGGAGCCGCTTCTGGGGTATCACGGTGGACGAGTTCTCCTTCCTGCCGACGTTCGACTTCTGCAGCATTCCCCGCAAGCATATCCGCCCGAAGGAGAAGATTATCGTGCGCCGACAGGGCGACAGCCAGGGCATCAGCTATGCCGACGACCCCATGGTCATCCAGTGGGGACGCGACGACGACCTCGGCCTGCTGCTCAAGATAGCCCCTTACGTCATCTACAAGCGGGGAGGCTTCGGCGACTGGGCACAGTTCGTCGAGCTCTTCGGCATGCCGCAGCGCATCGGCAAGTACAACAGCATGGACGACGCCAGCCGCCGACTGCTCATCCAGGCCTTCGAGACGGCGGGCAGCGCCTCCTATCTCGTGGTGCCCAAGGAAAGCGAGATAGAGACCTCCATGATGAGCGGCTCGGTGAACGGCAAACTCTACGACGATTTCCGTACGGCCTGCAACGAAGAAATCCTCGTCACCATCCTGGGCCAGACCATGACCACCCGCGACGGCGCGTCGCTCTCGCAGAGCCAGGTACACCTGGCCGTGCAGGAGAAGAAGCACCGCAGCGACCGCCGATTCGTCATCCGCATGCTCAACACCCGCCTGGTGCCGCTGCTCGAGGCGCGCGGCTATCCCGTGCGGGGCGGCCGCTTCGGCTTCGTGGACAAGAAGGACGAAATCAGCGTCACCGACCTCAGCACGCTGTCGTCCATCCTGCCCATCCCGCAGGACTGGGCGTACGACAAATACGGCATCCCCAAGCCTGCCGAAGGCGAGGCGGTGCTGGGCCCGGCGTCGCGTCCGCAGGAACCCGGGACGGACGGAAAGGATCCTGCCGCGCCGCAGGAACCGCCCAAGGATCCGGAGGAAGACGACGATCCGCCCGTGCGGAACGCCGACCTGCACTGGTGGCAGCGCATGACGCGTTTTTTCGTTCCGGCCCCGACTCGGGGCGGGGCTGGAACAATCCGCATGAGTGACACGGACGACATCAGCCTGCGCACGCTGAAGCAGGTGTGGAACGGCGAGGACTTCTTCTCGCCCGACCTGTTCCGTTACTTCACCGACGACTTTTTACGGGCCATTCAAACGGCGTTCAAACACGATGTGAAGAACCTCGACACCGGCTTTGCCTACAACGCCCCGGACGACGTGTTCCGCACCGCCCTCGAGACGAACCTGTTCCACTTCTCCGCGGCCAAGACGCTGGCCGAGGTGCAGGAACTGAACCGGCTGCTGCGCGAGGCGAAGAACTACGCCGACTTCCGGCGCAAGGCGGAAAAGGTGGCCCGGGCGTTCAACGACACCTGGCAGCGGACGGAGTACGACACGGCGGTGCTGACGGCGGAGGCTACGGAGAACTACAGGCGGCTGCGGAGCAAACAGGACGTTTTTCCATACTGGGAATACCTCACGGTGGGCGACGGACGGGTGCGCGAGGAGCATCAAAAGCTGCACGGGGTTGTTTTAGCTTCAAATGATGAATTTTGGAACAAAATATATCCGCCAAATGGTTGGAACTGTTTTGAAGCAGGTACTCTCGTTTTGATGGCTGACGGTACCTGGAAAAATATAGAAAATATCTGTCGAGGTGATTCAGTTATCAGTGGAAGCGGTCAGGCACAACTTGTGACAGGAACCCATATAAACCCGTTTAATGGTGAAGCGGTGAGAATCTTTACCAAAAGGGGAGCTGCCACGTGCACCCCAAATCACCGTTTCCTTACATCGGAGGGATGGGTCACTGCCGACCGTCTGCAAACCGGAAATATACTGATACAGGTCGGAAAAGTCTCCACGCTTGATAAAGCTGTTAACGCAATACACAATTTGGCATCCCTTTTCCGCTATGGATTGATGACGTTGGTAAGAAAGTGGAAATCGGTTTGATCCCATACAGTCAATGGCAAGCTCCAATGAAGGGAGATAGAAATCGACCACATAAATATCGAACAATTTTTTGAATTCAAAAGGAATATGAACAGATTTAAGAAATTCATACAATACACGCTCGCACGCACTTGGAGATCGTTTCAAGGCATACATCCTTTCAGGATGCTCTGCACGGGTACGGAGGGAATGTTTCAAAGCAAGAGATTTTGTTTCTGGACGGAGAAAGGACGAGGTGCGTTTCAATTTTTGCGCAATACTGCGGATAAGGCCACTGTTCTCTTTCGTCTTTCCCTGACGTACATGTCTCCCCTCAAGGGCAAGCTGGTGATTGACAGAAGCCAGGTTGTCAGCAGCAGCCTTACGTCTTTCAGGATTGTTCATCCATTGAGCAGCAATCGCTTCCCCTCCATGGCGAACATTGAAACCACAGTACAGGATAATCTTGGAAACCGTACGGTTGCTCACTTTCCAAAGAGCACAAAGGTCACGGAAACTACGGAATTCGCGGATATATCTCAATTCCACGGCATCACGAATATTCATTCCTTCCACGGCTTCCACTCTTTCTATGATTTCCTGAGAAATACCTTTTTTCATACAAGATATGTATTAGTTACTCGCAAAGATAGGGTAAAAAAAACAATTCCTGTGCACAATCTTTCTATAAACGAAGATGAAAGCTATGTCATACCTATAGGTATCGTGCACAATTGCCGTTGTCGTGTGCGTGGCAGAATGGAGTTTCAGGTGGAAGGATTGGATTTTGACGCAATGCGTACCAAAGTGAAAGAATTTCTGCAAACTAAAGAATGGAAGATGTCCGCCGCACAAGGATGGGGAGTAAACCGCTGCGACACGGCACAAATCTTCACCGCCGACCAGATGTACATCCGCAAGTTCCCCGAACATTCGGCATCGTATATCAAGAAGCTGACCGCCGACCGCTGGAAGCTGCCCACCGTGCAGAAGATGAAGCAGGAGGCGGAAACCAATATGCCACGAGTGAAACATAGTGAACAAGAAATTTGGGATACCTATAGCCATGACGGACGCATCAGCCTGACCGACTATGACGGACGTACCGTGGTGATAGACCGTGACCAGTTTTTCAGCCACACCACAGGCAAGGGGCGTGATAACCGCATCTGGCTGTGGGACGCGATGCTCGACACGCTCCAAAATCCCGATGAGGTATGGCTGAACAATGAGATTGAGAAGAACGCCCAAGAAAAGGCGGAGGAACTGAACACCTATTGCCTGATGAAGTTCTACCGGGATGAGGTGGTGGCGGTGAACTACCGCATCGAGGGCAAGGAACTGGTGCTGAAGACATGGTACATCATGCAGACCAACCTCAACAAGAGCATAGAGTATATGAGGAAAAGGATATGGGACAAGCGAAGGTTCGGATTGCTTATAAAAAAGCGCTGAGGCATGTCCTTGCGTCCGTCCGCGCCGTAAAGGGGAGCCAGCCCGTGGTTCCCCGCCCGCCCGGATTGGATGGCCGGTGTCATGCCTCAACTTGGGGTTCATCCTGCCTGCGCGCTGACGAAAGCAGCCTTCACGTGTACCCACCCACCCCCGAGGGCTACACCCTTGATTACCCCGCTCAGTCAGGACTTCGTTGTAAAGATAGTGATTAATTTTAAAACCAACCGCTATGCTGCTTGTTTTTCTACTTCTGATAGGTTTCCTGAAGCGCTTCCAGCAACTGGCGCACCAGCATGATGTTTTCGGCGTCCGTGCTGTTGGGCATGCCGCGGCCCACGG
>CALUFR010000021.1 GCA_944319875.1 uncultured Bacteroides sp. | reverse complement strand
TAGGAATGTACGAACAAGCCGGAAAAGTTGGAGAAGATTTGGTTAATGCACTTAAACAATCTGTACCATTTGAATCTCTTTATAGTTTTGTGTTTATAGAAAAAGTAGGCAAAGCCCTTGCCAATGTGCCAAAGCCTTATCTTGAACGTCCCAATCGAGATGTTACAGTGCTGATGAGTGTGGAAACTGTAGGAAGAGGCAAACATATTTATATACCGGTGGAAGTAAACGGAATAACGAAAAATTACATTTTCGATACAGGCTGTTCTTTTGGCAATTTCGTTTCAGAGAAATATGCGAAAGAAGCAGGTTTGAAAATTGTGGCAGATTCTATTCCCGTATCAGGTATGGAGATTGGGTTTGTGAAACTCGCCACGGCAGATTCTATGAAAATAGGAGAACTGGTATATCATAATCCTGTTTTTATGGTTGCCCCTCCCGACAATGAACTGGATTCTGTATTTACATTTGACGGAGTGCTTGGTTATAACTTTATCAGGGACACACGGGAAATAATCATAGACAATGAAGCTGGCAAGTATGTTTTCCCTTACAAAGCATCAGGCGGAGAGCCGAATATGTATCTGTCTTCAAATACGCCACAGGTACGGATAAATTATAATGAGAAACCTTTTGATCTGATTTTTGATACCGGAAACGTAAAGTCCGATTTGGGGAACAAATTCGCAAAAATATTTCCTCATGCCATTGAGGGGCTTGCAGAACATGCAACTTCCCGTGGAGGCTTTGGTGGGATATCGCAGACAACAGCAGTCACATTGCCAAAGTTCTGTTTTAAGGCAGCAGGTACTACTATAACATTATATGATACGGAAGTCGTTAAGAATACAGAATCCAGCAGCCAGTTGTTTTCAGGTTCATTGGGAGCGGACTTCGTATTGTCATTCAAACGGCTTGTGATTAACTATCAGAATATGTTTATACGTGGAGAATAATATTAAAGCCACGATAATCTTATTAAATTAAAAATAGGATATTATTGTCAAATATAGTATCCTATTTTTCTTTTGACTCTCAATAAACACCCAACTTTACATTTTTGGGTGTAAAAAAGGGTGTAAATCTCGTAACTACTTGATTTACACCCTTTATTGCGGAGAGAGAGGGATTCGAACCCCCGGTGCCTCTCAGCACGGCGGTTTTCAAGACCGCTGTAATCGACCACTCTACCATCTCTCCAGAGCTCCGTCGGGGAGTGCCTTCGTTTTTCAAAGGCGGTGCAAAGGTACAAATCATTTTTAAATCTGCAAACATTCTGCCTGCTTTTTCGTGAATAAATCGTATTTTTGTACGCGAAAAAACAGGTGAGCACATGATATACCCGCAAAATTTTGAGCAGAAAATAGGATTTGACCAGATACGCCAGTTGCTGAAGGAGAAGTGTCTCAGCACCCTGGGGGAGGAGAGAGTGGCAGACATGGCGTTTTCCGACCGCTATCATGAGGTGATGGAACGCCAGAACCAGGTGGCCGAGTTTGCGCGCATCCTGCAGGAAGAGGATGATTTTCCAGCTCAGTACTTCTTTGACGTCAGGCCTGCATTGCGCCGCATACGGGTGGAAGGCATGTATCTGGACGAACAGGAGTTGTTCGACCTGCGCCGCTCGTTGGAAACCATCCGTGACATCGTGCGCTTCCTGCACCGGGAGGAAGAGGAGGAAGGAGCTTCGCCCTATCCGTGCCTGAAAAGACTGGCCGGTGACATCGACGTCTTTCCGCAGCTGGTGACACGTATTAATGAAATCCTCTCGCCTTACGGTAAGGTTAAAGACAACGCTTCGCCTGAGCTGGCCCGTATCCGTCGTGAGCTGGCAGCTACGATGGGCAGCATCTCGCGCTCGCTGAACAGCATCTTGCGTAGTGCGCAGAGCGAGGGAGTGGTGGATAAGGACGTGGCGCCTACCATGCGCGACGGTCGCCTGGTCATCCCTGTGGCTCCGGCTCTGAAGCGGAAGATAAAGGGCATCGTCCACGACGAATCGGCCAGCGGCAAGACCGTTTTTATAGAACCGGCTGAGGTGGTGGAGGCCAACAACCGCATCCGCGAACTGGAGAGCGACGAACGGAGGGAAATCATCCGTATCCTGACGGAGTTTTCCGCTCGGATGCGTCCGCTGATTCCGGCCGTCTTGTTGTCCTACGAGTTTTTGGCGGAGATAGATTTCATTCGTGCCAAGGCCTTGCTGGGCGAACAGACAGCGGCTCTGAAGCCGGTCATTGAGGACAGGCAGGTGATAGACTGGAGCCGGGCGGTTCATCCGTTGCTGCAACTGTCGCTGGCCAAACATGGCAAGAAGGTGGTGCCGCTGGATATCGAGCTGGACGAGCGTCGGCGCATTCTCATTATATCCGGTCCGAATGCCGGAGGAAAGTCGGTCTGTCTGAAAACGGTGGGTTTGCTTCAATATATGCTGCAATGCGGCCTGCCTGTGCCCATGCACGAGCGCAGCCGTGCGGGTATCTTCGGCAGCATCTTTATCGACATCGGCGACGAGCAGTCCATTGAGGACGACTTGAGTACGTACTCCTCGCACCTGACGAACATGAAGGTCATGATGAAGCAGTGTGACGGGCGGAGCCTGATTCTTATTGATGAATTTGGCGGAGGAACGGAACCTCAGATAGGCGGAGCCATTGCCGAGGCTGTGCTGAAGCGGTTCAATATGAAGCAGGCTTTCGGCGTCATCACGACCCACTACCAGAACTTGAAGCATTTTGCCGAAGATCATGAAGGCGTGGTGAACGGTGCCATGCTTTACGACCGTCACCTGATGCAGCCACTCTTCCAGTTGCAAATAGGCAATCCCGGCAGCTCGTTTGCTGTGGAGATTGCCCGCAAGATAGGCCTGCCCGAGGATGTCATTGCCGATGCGTCCGAGATTGTGGGCAGCGAATACATCCAGAGCGACAAATATCTGCAAGACATCGTGCGCGACAAACGCTACTGGGAGACCAAGCGTCAGAACATCCGTCAGCGCGAGAAGCAGATGGAGGAAACCATCGCCCGCTATCAGGCCGAGATGGAAACACTGCAAAAAGAACGGAAAGAGATCTTGAAGAAGGCGCGCGAAGAGGCCGAGCACTTGATGCAAGAGGCTAACGCACGCATTGAGAACACCATACGCACCATCAAGGAGACGCAAGCCGAAAAAGAAAAGACACGGCTGGCGCGGCAGGAACTGACCGAATTCCGCGAAAACCTGAAAGACCGGAACGATAAGGAGCAGGAAGACAAGATAGCCCGGAAGATGGAGAAGCTGAAGGAAAAGCAAAACCGCAAGAAGGAGAAGAAGAGCCGGCAGGTGGAAACCGAGCCGCTCTCGCCCGAAGAACAGGCAGCCCGGCAGGCAAAGTTGGAAGCCGAGCGCCTGGCCGCTATTGTGCCCGGCAGCTTTGTCCGCATCAAGGGACAGACAGCCGTGGGCGAGGTGATGGAACTGGGAGGAAAGAGTGCCGTCGTGACTTTCGGGAGCATGAAGACGACGGTTCGCCTGGACCGCCTGGAGCCTACGCAGGCCCGTCCGCAGACCGCGTCGGGCAATGTCAAGGCAACATTCGTCAGCAGTCAGACGCAGGACAGCATGTACGAGAAGAAACTTTCCTTCAAGCAAGATATCGACGTGCGAGGCATGCGTGGGGATGAAGCGTTGCAGGCCGTGACCTACTTCATCGACGATGCCATCCTGGTGGGCGTGTCTCGCGTCCGCATCCTGCATGGGACAGGTACGGGTGTGCTCCGCACGTTGATCCGGCAGTACCTGCAAACCGTGCCGGGGGTACGCCATTTCCAAGACGAGCATGTCCAGTTTGGCGGAGCCGGTATCACCGTTGTGGATCTGTAGGGAAGATAAACAAATGTACTGATGTATAATAAATAATAGTCTATTCAGATGAAATCAATCAAAGAACTCTATCGCATAGGCACAGGACCGTCGAGCAGTCATACGATGGGGCCGCGAAAGGCTGCCGAGATTTTCTTGCAACGACATCCCGAAGCGGCCGCTTTCAAGGTGACTCTTTACGGGAGTCTGGCCGCTACGGGCAAGGGACACATGACTAACGTAGCCATCACGGAAACCCTGCAGCCGGCCGCGCCGGTGGAAATCATTTGGGAACCGAAAATCTTCCTGCCCTTCCATCCGAATGGCATGAAGTTTGTCTCCGTAGACGCTGAAGGCAAGGAAACCGACTCGTGGACGGTGTTCAGTATAGGTGGAGGTGCCTTGGCTGAAGAAAGTGACGGTGCGACGTCGGTCAATACTCCCGACGTCTACGAGATGAACCATCTGACCGATATCCTCCACTGGTGTGAGCGCACGGGCAAGAGTTATTGGGAATATGTGAAGGAATGCGAGGAAAGCGACATCTGGGACTATCTGGCCGAAGTGTGGGAAACGATGAAAGCGTCCGTCCGCCGCGGGCTGGAGAATGAGGGCGTACTGCCCGGCCCGTTGAACCTGCGCCGCAAGGCATCGACCTACTACATCCGTGCCCGCGGCTACAAGGCTTCGCTTCAGAGCCGGGGACTGGTCTTCGCCTACGCTTTGGCCGTGAGCGAAGAGAATGCGGCCGGAGGAGTCATCGTGACGGCGCCCACCTGTGGCTCGTGTGGCGTGATGCCTGCCGTGCTTTATCATCTCCAGCAGAGTCGTGAATTTTCCGACATACGCATCCTGCGTGCGCTGGCCACAGCCGGCCTCATTGGCAATATCGTGAAGCAGAATGCCTCTATTTCGGGAGCCGAAGCCGGATGCCAGGCCGAGGTGGGAACTGCCTGTTCCATGGCTTCGGCCGCAGCCAACCAGCTGTTCGGCGGAAGTCCGGCGCAAATCGAGTATGCGGCCGAGATGGGCTTGGAACATCATTTGGGCATGACGTGCGACCCCGTGTGCGGATTGGTGCAGATTCCTTGCATCGAGCGCAACGCTTACGCCGCCGCCCGTGCACTGGACGCCAATCTCTATTCGTCATTTACGGACGGCATGCACCGCGTGTCCTTCGACAAAGTGGTGGAGGTCATGAAGCAGACGGGGAATGACTTGCCTTCTCTTTACAAGGAAACCAGTGAAGGCGGATTGGCCAAGGACTACAAACCGATGTGACGGACGTGAGGCCGGCATCATCCGGCATATAATAAGTAGAGGGTGTATCAAAATGCAGAGTATTCAAACTCTCCTCCTCCGGGGAGGTTGCTCTCCCCCGATAACGGGGGAGCCTGGAGGGGGTGAGTACCCGAAGGGGGAGGTGGTAGCGAAGAATAAGAGATTAGTAATAAGTCTTTTGTATATTCCTACCACCCCGTCACTTCGTGCCACCCCTCCTCCGTGGAGGAGGGGAGAGTTTGAATACTCTGCATTTCGGTACACCCTCTTTTTTCTGTAATGTCGCTTTAACGGCTTTAAAGTGTCGCTTTATCGGCTTTAAAGTGTTACTTTAATAGGATTAAAGTGATGCTTTATCGGGGTTAAAGTATCACTTTATTTGGGATAAACAGAAAATAAAGTGGTATTTCGTTGTGTACCAAGGTTATGGACGACTCTCAGTCATCAATATCGATTAATTCTCCCTTCTTGTTAAAGGTTAGCGACAGGCGGTTGTTTAGTTTCACTTCCACTTCGCCGCGGTCGCGTTCGATCTTGTGATAAATTGCGCCGGGATATTGCGCGTTGACAAACTGTTGTATGTGAGCCGGGACGAGGTTTTGAGGAAGTGTGTCTTGTTTGCAGTCTATTTCTTCCCAGTTTCCTTTGTTGTTGAACTCGATTTTCGTGCGATCGGTCATCACTACCTCGTACCTCTTCAGTAAGAATTCATTATCCACCTTGATATAGGATATCTGTTTGTCGCTGAAATATTGTTTCAGGAAAGTTTGTGCGGCGGCAGGCAGTTCCTTGGGATTCATGGTAATCACGTCGCGGGCTAATCCGACTTGTATAGTCATCATCATCACTGTCAGGAATGCAATCATCTTTTTCATACGTCTTTTTGTTTTTTATGAGTTAATACTTTTTCGTTTACCTGTTGCAAAGTAAATAAGGGATTTTGGAGACAATTGGGAAAATTGTCGCGACGCCTTTGTTTTTACATTATTTAATAAGAGAGAACACATGCATGCCTTCTTCCCAGTGATAGGTCAACCGGAGCGAGCAGCCCGTAGCGATGGCTTTGCTGATGGCCAGTCCCAGGCCGGTGGAGCCTTTCTTGCGGTTTATGCTGTGGGCAAATCGCTTGAACAGGAGCGATGCGTTCAACGGAGATGAACCGCTGTTCTTCAGTACGAGTGATGTGGGAGTGGTTTGTACCACCAGCTTTCCGCCGTCGGGGCTGTGCAGCAAGGCGTTCTTTACCAGGTTGGTAATCAGGATATGCGCCAGTGAAGCGTTGCAGTTTATGATAAAGGGAGTGGCCTCTTTCGTCCGTTCAAGACTGATTTGCTTGTGTTCGTAGATGTCCATGAGATCGGGCAACAATTCATCCAACAATTCGTCAACGGATACCGGTTCCGTCTCGGCATACTGCCCGTTCTCGATGCGGGACAGCAACAGCAAGGCTTTGTTCAGTTTCACGGCGCGCCCCAAGGTGTTGTAAATGGCATCCAGCTCCTTGAGCTGTTCTTCCGTCATGTTTTCGTTCTCAGTCAGCAGTTCCAGCTTGCCTCGGGCAATGGCCAGAGGAGTTTGCAGCTCGTGCGAGGCATTTTCAATGAATTGTTTCTGTTCCTTGTAGGCCCGGTGGCTGCGGTTGGCCATGTCATAAGCTACGTCGCTTAGCAGGCGGAACTCGCGTATGTCCGTAGCGTTATTCAGTGGCGGCACCTCTGTTCCGGGATGCAGGTTTTGCAGCCAGTCTATCAGGCGGTTCATGGGCCGGAATATCTTTTGCAGGATGAGGCGGGTGCCGACGGCGGTGCAACACAGAAACAGAATGAACAAAGCCGCCAGATACCACAGCATTGCATTGACCATGTCGTCGCGCTCCAGGGTAGAAATCATCAGCTCCAGTTCGTAGAACTGTCCGTTGGGCATGCGGAAGGCGGTGCGGTAGACGCGAACCGGCTCATTCTCGTCTTCACTTTCCACATAGACTTGTGAGTCGTAGAACATGTCGCGATAATTCTCGCCTTCTTCCACAGAGATGGGATGGAAGTAATAGAAAGACATCAGGTTGCCTTCCGTGTTGAGTATGCTTTCGTCGTAGAGGACGTTGTTGATGATGATTTGGGCATAGTTTTTCAGCGTGTCGTCTGTCTCGTCCATTACTTCATACATGATGGTGGAGTAAAACAGCAAGCCCCATACGGCCATCAGAGCCAACAGCCACAACGACAGTTTCCGGTAGGTGTAGTGAACGAGCTTCATACTTCCGACAGTTTATAGCCGAAGCCGTACACCGCTTTTACTTCAATGGTAGCTCCGGCCTGTTTCAGCTTTTTGCGAAGGTTCTTCACTTGTGAGTAGATGAAGTCCAGCGAGTCGGCTTGGTCGATATTATCCCCCCAGACAGATTCGGCCAGGCTCATTTTATTGATGACGCGGTTGGGGTTGACCACAAAATAATAGAGCAGGTCGAACTCCTTGCGGTTGAGTTGCAGCGGAAGGTTGTCCACCTCGGCCTGTCTCTTGTCGGGATAGAGCACCAGGTTGCCCATGGTTATGCTGGTGTCGCCATTGTGCTGACGGCGGCGTATCAGCGACTTGATGCGGGCGTTCAGTTCGGACAGGTGGAAAGGTTTGGTCAGGTAGTCATCCGCTCCCAATTCCAGCCCGTCCACCTTGTCGTCCAGTGAGTCCTTGGCCGAGATGATGAGCACACTGTCACTGCGGCGCAGCCGTTTCAGTTCGCGTAGCAAGTCCAGACCGCTTCCGCCCGGCAGCATGACGTCCAGCAGGATGCAGTCGTAGTCATAGTCATTGATTTTGTCGAGCGCCGAATAAAAGTCAGCGGCGGTTTCTACGACAAATTTCTCTTTCAGGAGCGAGGTGCGGATGGTTTCGCGCAGGTCCTGTTCGTCTTCTACTATCAATATTTTCATGGCGGCAAAACTAATGTCAAATACTGGAATGATGTTGGAATTGTACAAAGAAACGAAAAAATCAACAGCCGTCAAAGCGAAATCCTAAAAATAAAACAAGAAGAGCGGAAAAGGGGAATAAGGAGAAAAAAGACATGGAAATCAAAATAATTAGAGAAATATGATAGGGGTTTTAAATTTTATCCATACATTTGGACGCAGAAATCAAAAACAGAAGCACTATGAGTAACCGAACGAAAAGATTTATCTTGGCTGAAGACGAGATTCCACAGTATTGGTACAACATACAGGCGGATATGGTGAACAAGCCTATGCCTCCGTTGAACCCGGCTACCCGCCAGCCGCTGAAGGCCGAAGACATGTATCCCATTTTTGCCAAAGAGTTGTGCCATCAGGAACTGAACCAGACGGATCCCTGGATTGAAATTCCTGAGGAAGTGCGCGATATGTATAAATACTATCGCACTACTCCATTGGTGCGTGCCTATGGACTGGAAGAGGCATTGGACACGCCGGCTCATATTTATTTCAAGAATGAGAGCGTCAGCCCGATGGGCTCGCATAAACTGAATTCCGCCATTCCGCAGGCCTATTACTGCAAAAAGGAAGGCGTGACAAACGTGACGACTGAAACCGGTGCCGGACAATGGGGAGCCTCGCTGGCTTACGCAGCCCGTCTCTTCGGATTGGAAGCCGCTGTCTATCAGGTGAAAATCAGCTACGAGCAGAAGCCTTACCGTCGCAGCATCATGCAGACCTACGGGGCGCAGGTCACGCCTTCGCCCTCTATGTCGACCCGTGCGGGAAAGGATATACTGACGGCCCATCCCAATCATCAGGGATCGTTGGGTACAGCCATTTCCGAGGCTATCGAATTGGCGCGTACTACTCCTAATTGTAAATATACGTTGGGCTCTGTTTTGAGCCATGTGTCGCTTCACCAGACGGTCATTGGCCTTGAAGCCGAAAAGCAGATGGCTATGGCAGGCGAATATCCCGATATGATTATAGCCTGTTTCGGTGGAGGATCCAACTTTGGCGGCATCGCCTTTCCTTTCATGCGGCATAATATCCTGGAAGGAAAGAAGACCCGATTCATTGCCGCCGAACCGGCGTCTTGCCCCAAGTTGACGCGCGGAAAATTCCAGTACGATTTTGGTGATGAGGCCGGTTATACTCCCTTGCTGCCCATGTTTACCTTGGGACATAACTTTGCTCCGGCCAACATCCATGCGGGTGGCTTGCGCTATCATGGTGCCGGGGTCATCGTGTCGCAGTTGCTGAAAGACCACATGATGGAAGCCGTGGATATCCAGCAGCTGGAGTCGTTCGAAGCCGGTTGCCTGTTTGCTCGTGTCGAGGGTATCATCCCTGCTCCGGAGTCATGTCACGCCATTGCGGCCACCATCCGCGAGGCCAACAAGTGTAAGGAAACGGGTGAGGAAAAGGTCATTCTGTTCAATCTGTCCGGTCACGGACTCATCGATATGGCTTCGTATGACAAATACCTGGCCGGTGATCTGGTGAACTATTCGCTCACGGACGATGATATCCAGAAGAACCTGGACGAAATCAACGGATAAGTAAGAATCAGCTGGGTGCAGCTCAGTCTGAAAACAAGAAACACGGAGGATCGCGGTTGAGGCGCTTCTCCGTGTTTCTGTTATGAACCTGTTGGGGTATGATTACTTTGGCTATAGCGGACATCCCTGACATTCATGGCAGGGAGTGGCGGGCCTTCTATATCTGTATGGTGCGTGTCTATGGCCCGTGTAATGGTGTCTGTGATGAGGACTGGCGATTACAGGCCTTTTGTCATAGATTTTTTGAAGTTGCCGTGGCGTAAGGATTTTCTTGAGTTCCTTGTAGTACTTTTCACGGATGTCAAGCATTTTACGGCTATGTGCAAAGCGGTTTTCAATGCGGTTTTCAATTTCCGCATCGGTCAGGTCCGTTTCCGGTTTCCCCGCATATTCGGATTCCTCCTGAGGATTACCGTCAGGTGCCATTGTTTTTCTAAATTCCTCGCGACACTCTTTCATTTCTGTCAGATACCGTTGGTAGATGTCCATAAACTTGGCGGATGTCTGGTCGTCCAACATTAGTTCGTCTGACATCCGATTGGCCTGCCGTTGAATCCTTTCTGTTTCTGTCAATCGGGGTTTTTCTGCCCGAGGGGCTTCCTGCTTAGGGCGAGGTTGTGCTGAAAGGCTTCCTGCAATGCATAGAGCCAATGCAAATAGAGAGGTCATTCTTGTTTTCATACGTTTTTCTTTTTTGTGTGGTTAGTAATACACGGTTGTTTTCTAATCGGCCTCACCTTTCAGAACCCTGTATCCGGAATTGGGAGCTTTTGTGGCATCGGCCTTCATTCTCTTAGAGTGAGAAGTTCGGGAAAAGTAAAATGGCCTTCCAGGATATTTGTGTTTTATTAACGGCCGGAATAAAAAACGCCCCCTAAGATCATTAGAGGGCGTTTTTAAGGAGGGCTGACTATCACCAAAATCTGTTGCGCTTGGGATCGTACTCGAATCCCACCATTTTCAATTTTTTGAGAATGTCTGCCTTTTCTACGTTCATATCCTCGCAGAAAGCGTCCAGCGTCGGATAGAAATCGCGTAACTTCATGTTGACGAAGCTATAAAGCATCATCGGTTCTTCGGGTAAATTCATTGCAACAATCTTTTATGTTAAACTAAATACCGGGCGCAAAGATAGTCTTTTCTATACTACTTCGGCTTGATTTATGTCAATTTCCCTACTATTAGGTCTGCAACCGTTTTCGACGATGCCGGCAGATTCAGTTGAAATGTTGCGACCGTCGCTGACTTACAATGACATAAATAATCACCGGAGCACCGATGATGGGGGTGACGGCATTGAGCGGAATGATGCCTGCCTCGCCAGGTAATACGCAGAGCAGATTGCAGAGGAGGGCTATGGCACTGCCGTTCAGGATGGTAACAGGGAGCAGTGACTGGTGGTTGGATGTGCCCAGCAGCATGCGGGCCACGTGAGGTACAGCCAGTCCGATGAAGGCCACCGGACCGCAGAAAGCTGTAGTAATGGCGGTGAGCAGCCCGGTAATAATCAACAGCCAGTTGCGTACACGCCGGATATTCACACCCAAATTCTCGGCATAGCGTTCACCCAGAAGCAGGGCGTTGAGTGGCTTGATGAGCATCAGAGCTCCTGCCAACCCCAATAGGGTGACTGATGCGAAGGCCGGCATCTGTTGCAGGGAGACACCGCCGAAGTTGCCCATACCCCAAATGATGTATGATTGTACTCCTTCAGCAGTGGCGAAAAAGTTGAGAAGTGAAATGGCGGATGAGGCGATGTAGCCTATCATGATGCCGGTGATGAGCAGCATTACATTGCTCTTGATGAGCGTGGAGAAGAACAGGATGAGTGCCATGATGGCCATGGCGCCGACAAACGCTCCTGCCAGGACGGACAGGAAACCCGATAAGTTGAAGGTGCCTGCCGTGACGCTGCCTCCGAACAGCAGCATGACAAAAGCTACACCCAGACTGGCTCCGGAATTGATGCCCAGAATGGAAGGACCGGCCAGCGGATTCTTGAACGCAGTCTGTAGCATGAGACCGCACACTGCCAGAGAACCGCCGCAAAGCAGAGCCGTCAGTGCCTGTGGCAGACGGGATTCCCATACAATGAAACTCCAGCTGGGCTTGCTGCCTTCACCGCCGGTCAGGATGCTCCACACGTCGGCGGGCGGAATATCCACTGAACCAATCAGCAGGTTGGCCATAAACAACAGCAGGATAACTGCCGACAGGCCTACGCCATATTTCCATCCTTTATTTTTCATCAGTGTTCCTCCAGTTTTTGGTAATAACGCAGCCCGTCCGAATTACTCGTTTCGGGGTGCAGGATTTGTATCAGGTCAGCCAGCAGTCGGTCGGGATGAAAGGGGGTTTCTTCGTAAAAAGCGGCTTTCCCCGTGTTGCAGCCATACACACGACGCTCCTTGAAGGCTTTGAATCCGGTGTAACCTACGAAATCGGCTTGCAGGTCAGCGTAGGTCATATCATGCGGACGGTTGTACTTGATGAGCCAGACGTCGGCGTCACCGGCCTTTTCGAACACCGTTTCAAAGGACAGCGGAACGGAACCGCTGTGACGGTCGTCGGCAAAAGCATAGTCGCTACAGGCGTCAGCCAGCAGTCGGCCGGTGGTGCTGCGCCCGCCGGGCACATACCAGGACGAGCCGTTCTTGAGCTCACAGACCACCGACAGGCGGACGGACGACAAGGCCGCCCGGAATTTGAGCCGGTTGTAGCTGCTGTCCACACGGGCGAACAGACTGTCGGCCTGGGGAGCGCTTCCGAACAGCCGGCCGTAGAAGCGCATCCACTCCGCACGTCCCAAGGCCGAGGTTTCCATATAGTCGGCGCATTCGATGATAGGTATGTTAAGCTTCTCCACTCGTCCGTATCCACCGCTGTTTTCGAAGGGGGATAATAGAATGGCGTCGGGGTGAAGATCGATGATCTGCTCTATGTCGGGGTTCATACCGTCACCGCAGTCAACTACATGCCCTTGCTTCACGGCTTCATGCAGAGCCGGCAGCTTGATGTACTTCAGGTCGCATACACCACCTATGGCATTCCCCGCGCCCAGTTCGTGCAGCAATCCGCAGTGGACGGAGGAATAAATCACTGCCTTGGACAGCGGTGTGCGTACCACCGTGCCTGCCGGCAGATCCGATGGGAGTGGAGCGGACTTGGGCACCAGTATATAGGTATGCAGCGTTTTTAGCGTGTCCCAGGGATTACGCAGCGTGGCTGTCATGTAGCCCGGATAGTTTACGAGTGTCAGATTTTCAGCATAGCGCAACGTCAGGGTGTCGCCCTGCTGCAAAGCCGATTGACCGGTCCGGTTGGAACAGGAAAAGCCTGCCAGTCCGCAGACCAGCAGGCATAATCCGATGTAGAAAGAATGCTTCATTAGCATCGATTGTTATTTTATTGTTGTAGAAAACGAACCCCGGCAACGGAGATACCTGCCTCGAGCGTTGTCTTGGGAGTTCCGTCGTTATTGAACACATACACGGTGCTGGGTGCGCCGGTATAGTCGGGCGAAGAGATGTAGATGTCACCGTTGGTGGGGTCTACGTCAATCTGTGTAGGGTTGGGGATGTTTGATGGCGAAATGATGGACTGCGTTGTGCCTGTCTTCAAGTCATAGACAAAAATATCGTTTTTGTCGGGCGTGTAGTAGTCTGCATAGATGCAGTACATCTTTTGGTTATAGTAGGCAATTGTACTGGCCTGACAGAGACTCTTCACTTCGTCTGTGGCGGGATCGATGCACTGCAATGTCTGCAATATGCGTTCCTCAGCCGGAATGGCGGGGTTATCATAGGTGCCGCAAGAGACGAAATAGACTTTTCCATCGGCTTCGAGTGACTGATTGTAAGGGTTCAGCAGTACTTCAAGGTCCTTTTCCTTGGTGAAAGTGGATAGATTGACAACAGCCACCTGGTTGCCTGTACCATAATTGGAAATGTTGACATACAGTTTACCGTTGGCGCATGACAAAGCTTCGGGATAGGGGCCCACTTCTATGCTGGCCTCCACTTCGAGCGAGAGGGTATCGAGGCGGGATACGGTGCCGTCATAAGCCGTAAAATAGACTTTGCCTCCGGTTGCTTCCAGATAGCGAGGTTGCGTGGGCTGTCCGGCAGCATTGACTTGTGGCAGGGTTTTGATGATTTTTCCCTGACGATCCAGTACCTCAATTTTGGAAGAGGTGGAGCAGGCTACGTAGAGTTTGGAACCGTAGATGCAAAGGTCTTGTGCATCGCCAATCCCTTTTCCGTTGGCCTCTTGATAGAGGTCGCCGCTGACGTTCCCCGTTTCGTAGTCATAGTACTGGATGGATCCGTTGTTTTGGTTCCAATTCCCATTGTTTACGAAATAGGCGCCTACACTCTTCACCTCAGTTGGTTGTTCCATCTGCTGAGTCGGATCATCGTTTTCACAAGCCGTCCACATGGCGGCGGCAGTTACAAATAAGACTGTTTTAAACCAATGTTTCTTCATATTCATTGCTGTTGTTTAGAATTGATAATTGAATGTTAGTTTATAATTGCGTCCGGGCATCGGATAGAAGCGGACAATTTCATAGTTCTTGTTTCCCAAGTTCAGTGCGTCAATCTGAACGCGCAGCCGATGGCGTTTCCAGACGAATTGTCTGGATAGTGAAAGCCCGTGGTCTGTATAGGGGGCGATGCGGTTGTCGGCATGGTTGTACGAGCTTGTGTAGCGTTCGGAAGCATAGAATAGGCTGTAGGACAGGTTGAGCCACGGAGTGGTAAGGGTACAGTTTGCGGCTCCTGAATGGCGCGGGGTGTAGGCTATCTGGTTGCGCCATACTCTCGAGGTGCGGTCTGTCACATCTTCTGCCTGCATAAAGTTGTAGGATAGCTGAAGGTTGGTCTCCCATCCGTCGGTCCAGTGCAGGTCTGCCTGTAGGTTGATGTCGGTGCCAATGGTTTCTACCTTTCCGATGTTGGACATTTTCCAGATGAACATGGTAGGCACGGCCACTATTTTGTCTTTGACCGAACCATAGTAGGCGTCCACGCTAAGTCCCACGTATTCCAGCAGTGGCGAGAAGGAGTGGTTCCACGTGATGCCGGCGTTCCATTGGCGGGTGGACTCAGGCCTTAGGTTGGCGTTGCCTATCAGCAGGTAATACAGATCATTGAATGTGGGTACGCGGAAGATGTCCTTGTAGGAGAGTCGGAAGCGTAAGTTTTCTGCCCATGGCTTCCATGAAAGGCTGAAAGCGGGCGAAAGTCGTTTGAATCCATCGGAAGCTTCGCCTATTTTTACACGTTCGGTGATATAGGTGTTGAGCAGCGAGGCTGTGGCGGTGAAGCGAGAGCTGTTGTAGCGCACGGCCAAGGCTGTCAGGTAGCTGAAGCGTTCGGGGTACTGGCAGTTACGCAGGGTGGTGGACAAGTCGTTGTAGGCAAAGTCCTGAGCGAGCGAAACGGCCAAATGGCGTATGGGTTCGCCATAGATTGTGGCTGTCAGATAGGTTTCGGTTTGCTTGAAGCGGTCGTCGGTGACTCCGGCCGCGGGTACGTTGTAGTCGCGGTTCCAGGTATAGTTGAACTTTCCGGCGGCTTTCAGCTTCCACGTATCGCTGAAACGGTTTTCGTAAGCCAGTTGTCCGAAATAATTACGATCGTAGAGTCGTTCCACGGCATAGGTGTTGTCATAGATTACGCTGCCGGGCAGTCCTCGTTCGGAGTCAAACAGGTAGAGCTTCGCACGCAGGTCTTGGCGCTTGGTCAGTGCCATATGTAGGTTCAGCTCGGCCCGCCATGTGCGTATGTCACTGTTGTTACGCTTTTCGTCGATGAGTTGTTCGCCGTTCCACAGTTGGAAGGGATAGTTGCCGTCGGCGCGCAGGAAGTCAGCGTAGGCTGAGAGACTGGTTTTGCCGCTCAGTCGCTGTACGTGCATCAGTGACGGGTTGACCATACCGAAGGATCCTGTTTTCAGACGGGCGCTGGTTTGCCATGACTGGTCGTCTGTCAGTTGGGGTTGCAGGGTTTCGATGTTCAGAGTTCCTGCTGCGGCGAAGAGTTTGGCGGCCTGATAGATATCGTCGCCCTGTCCGATAGTGAGGTAGAGCAGCGACACGTTGTCCAGCGAGAAGCGTGAAATATCCGTTTGTCCCGATTGGCAGTCACTTACGGCCACGCCGTCATAGCACACTCCTGTGTGCTGTGCTCCCAAGCTTCGCACAGAGACGGTCTTCAGTCCGCCTATGCCGCCGTAATCCTTCACATTGACTCCCGAAAAGAACTTCACGGCATCGGCTACGTCGTGAGCACCGATTTTCTCCATGCGGCTGCGGTCCATCACCTGTGTAGGAGTGGCTGCCGTCATGTTCGACCATGTCTTCCGGGCTCTTACTGTCACTTCGCCGATGCTGTCGCCTTCCAGGGTTTGTGCCCCGACCGGCTGCAGGTATAGTCCGACCAGCAACAAGCCTGTCAAAAATGCCTTGCCATTGCGCCTCATGCCGCAAATAATCGTTTTCTTTGTGATAACATGTTTTGTACACCGCCCACTTTCCTCGAATGGATGGTTTCTCGACTTGGCTTTGCAGGTCTTCTGACTCGTTTCTCGAAGCATCGCCTTCCCGTCGTCATCGTTTCCGACAGTGGCATGAAGTATGGATGATGCTTCTCTTGCTGAAACTCACAGCAGCGGGACTGTCCGGGATTTGCACCCGATTCCCTTTTCATCCGCAGCACCCGAAACAGGTGTGCAGAACAAAACCGCTGCAAAGGTAGGGAAAAAAATGAAATCTACAATAGAGCAAGTACAATATGATTCAAATTGCAGCAAGTTGCTTTGGGGGATAAGAAGGAAAATAGAGATACAGGCATTGCATTAATAAAGTGTTCAATCACGATGTGGGAAGTCTGACGGCAGGAGCTTCATATCGTGTGTGTATCTTGCCTGCATCCTTTTGACAGGATGTGGATGGTGCTGTTTTATTGGTCTTTTCCTTCTAACCAGGCGTCTATCAGGCGGCGGGCGATGCTCAGTTTGTGAGGAAGTTCGGGCAGGTTGTCGCGGTGATAGAAGGCACCGGCGCTGAGCTCGTCCTCTTGCAGCTTGATCTCGCCACTCTCATAGTCGGCGAAGAAACCCACCATCAGGCCGCTGGGGTAGGGCCAGGGCTGACTGTCGAAGTAGGTGATGTTGCGGATGGCGAGCCCTGTCTCCTCCATCACCTCGCGGCGGACGCATTGCTCCAGTGTCTCGCCTGCTTCGAGGAAGCCTGCCACGAGGCCGTAGAAGGTGCCGCGGAAGTTGCGGGCATGTACCATCAGTATCTCGTCGGCGCGGCGCACGAGCACGATGATGGCGGTGGAGACGGGCGGATAGAGCTCGTGGCCGCAACGAGGGCATTTCTTCATGATGTCGGTCTGCTGCTCAGTGGGTGTGCCGCAGACGGGGCAGTAACGGCTGTGACTGTCCCAGTAGAGTATCTGATAGGCTTTTCCGGCAGCTTTGTAGTCAGCCAGGGGCAGGTGGTCGAAAGAGGCGCGCAGGCCGGTCATCCTCCACTCGGCTGTCTCGGCCACGGGGTAGTCGATGGCAAAGGTGTAGACTTGTTCGCCGGTGGGCAGGGTGACGCGATGTACCGTTTGTTCCGTCGCGGGAGCTACAGGCAGATGCTCGCCGGTGGGCAGGGTGCAGGTGCCGTCGGGGTGTTTTTGCATCAGCAGATTGTCCTTGAAGAAGACGCACCAGCGGGTGGTGCGGTCACCTTCCCTTCTTGTTTCAGTAGCCGCCATATTCTGTTCTTTCATGCGTTTTTTCTTTGGTTGGAGATGAATTCTTTGATAACGGGGAAGATTTCTTCGGCTGTGTGCAGGTCGCGGCTGGCCTGCTCCATCGGACACCAACCCGTGTGAGTGCGGTTGATGATGTGGTCCACCACTTCGTCGCAGTTCACCGTAACGCCGGCCTCCTGTAGCAGCCGGAGGGCAGGCCGGCTGATGGTACGGGTGTAAACTTCGCGCACACCGCCCAGCACCATGAGTGAGGCGGCAGCCTTGCCGATGACTTTGTCGGCCACGGAGGCTCCGTGCAGGAAGTCGGGCTCTTGCGTCAGCAGGTCGTAGAGGTCGGTCACGCCTCGCTGAGTGAACGTGCGGATGCGTTCACCGTTGGCTATCACGCAGGAGTAATTTCCTGCGTGAAGCATGTCTATGAGTTCTTTCATGTGTCTTTTCAGATTACAGTGTTTCTTGTTTCAGCTGCTCCACATAGTGGTCGATGCGGTGCAGCTCCTTGGGAATGTCGATGCTTTGTGGGCAGTGTGGATTGCACTGGCCGCATCCGGTGCAGTGGCTGGCCTGGCGCAGGCGGGGCACACTGCGGTCGTATCCCACGAGGAAGGCCCGTCGTGCTTCGCGGTAGTTGGCGTGTTCCTGCGAGGTGGGCAGATTGCCTTCGTTTACACATTTATTATAATGCAGCAATACGGCGGGGATGTCGATGCCGTAGGGGCAAGGCATGCAGTACTTGCAGTCGTTGCAGGGAATGGTGGGGTACTGCTTCATCAGGTCGGCCGTCTGTTGCAGGAATTCCAGGTCATCGTCCGTCAGAGGTACCAGCGGCGAGTAGGTGCGCAGGTTGTCCTGCAGATGTTCCATGTAGGTCATGCCACTCAGTACGGTCAGGACGTTGGGAAACGTGCCGGCAAAGCGGAACGCCCAGGAGGCCACGCTCGTTTCGGGTCCCCGCTGCTTGATGCGAGCCACGAGATGCTCGGGCAGCTTCGACAGGCGTCCGCCCAGCAGCGGCTCCATGATGACGGCCGGTATGTGGCGTTTCTCCAGTTCGGCATAGAGGTAGTCGGCGTTGACGTTACGCCCCGAGGCATATTTCCAGTCTACATAGTTCAGCTGAATCTGTACGAAATCCCAGTGCACTTGGTCGTGCATGGCCAGTACTTCGTCGAACACCTCTTTGGTGCCGTGGAAAGAGAAGCCCAGGTTGCGGATGCGTCCTGCTTCGCGCTCCTTCATCAGGAAGTCTATCATACCGTTCTCGATATAGCGGGCGCGGAAAGTCTCGATGCCTCCGTTGCCGATGGAGTGGAGCAGGTAGTAATCGATGTAGTCCACCTGCAACTCCGTGAACGAGCGATGATACATAGCTATGGAGTTCTCGCGCGTGTAGTTGGAGAAGTTGGAGAGCTTGGTGGCGACGAAGAACTTCTCGCGCGGATGGCGCTTCAAGGCAATGCCGGTGGACCGCTCCGACCAACCCTGTACGTAGACGGGTGACGTGTCGTAATAGTTCACCCCGTGTGCCATGGCATAGTCGATGAGCTCGTTCACGGCATCTTGGTCGATGACGTTCTCTCCCTTCTTTGCCGTAGGCAGGGTCGGCCAGCGCATACAGCCGTAGCCCAGCAGGGACACCTTTTCTTGGGTCTTCGGATTTATACGCATCGTCATTTTGTCCGTAGGTATTTCGCCCTGTGCCTGTACGGATCCGGGCGAAGTGGTTCGATTCGGTGTACATCCGGCCAGACTTAAGGCACCGGTGGCCGTGCTGATGCCTACGATTTTCAGAAAATCGCGGCGGGATATGTCGTTGTTGCTTCTTTCGTCCATGATGTGATGATGTTTTGAGAGTAATACCTATATATATTATATGATGCGATGCCGTTCGTGACCTTCCACATAGATGGCGCTGAAGGGGCGGGAAGGACAGAGATTCTCGCACGCGCCGCAACCGATGCAGCGTTCGGTGTCAACGGCCGGGAATTTCAGCGAGTCAGGATTGTTAGGATCAGACGGCACCATGGTGATGGCTCCCGTGGGGCAATGCCGGGCGCACTTGCCACATTCCACGTTGTCTGTATTTACGATGCAGTTCTGTTTGATCCATACGGCATGGCCTATCTGGATGGATGATTTCTCGGCTACGGAAATCGGATGAATGGCACCGGTGGGGCAAACGTCGGCGCATTTCGTGCATTCCGGACGGCAGTAACCGCGTTCGTATGATGAAAAGGGCTGCATCAGTGTCATGAGGCCGGTTGACGGGCGCAAAACCTCGTTGGGACATACCGACACGCAGAGTTGGCAGGCCGTGCAATGCTGGGCGAAGTGGCGGGCGCCTTGGGCTCCCGGAGGCAGGATAGGCGTCTTGCGGTCGGGCATCTTCTTGTCCACGATGGTGGCCAGTCCACCGTCCACTTTCATTTCCTGGGCCTTCAGAGTAACCGCGGTGGCTGCCAAAGCCGTTGAGGCCAGAAAGGCGCGGCGCGAGCCGTTGCTCTCATCGGCTTTCTGTCCGGCGGGTTCAGACTTGGACTTGACTGGATGGGTGTAGCGCAGTGCCTGATGTTTGCACTTGTCCAGGCAGTCCATGCAGGCCACGCAGCGGCTGTAGTCTATCCGGTGGTTTTTGATATCGATGCATGATGCCTTGCAGTTGCGGGCGCAAAGGTTGCAGTTGATGCACTTGTCTGCGTCAATGACCGGCTTCAGATAGGCATACTTCGACAGGAAACCCAGTACGGTGCCTACGGGGCAGATGGTGTTGCAGTAAGTGCGTCCGCCGCGCCAGGCCAGCACGACGAGCGCCACCAGCGTGATGGCGGCGATGATGAAAGTGGGCAGGCTTTTCAGCCATACGGTAGTGTCGTAGAAGGCGTAGCTGTCAGCCCGTTCGGCCAGGTAGGCCAGCAGGTTGTTGCCCCACTGGTAGATGGGGGCGAACAGATTGCCGGCGATGCGTCCGTACGAGCTGTAGGGAGCCAGGAGGGCGACGAAGGAATGTACACCTGCAATCAAGGCGACGATAAACAGCCCCAACATTCCGTAGCGCAGCCACGACAAGGCGGGTGAATAGCGGTAGCGGTTCTTTTTGCTTTTCTTCGAGAACCAGCTCACGATGTCCTGGAAAACACCCAGCGGACAGATGACCGAGCAATAGACACGGCCCAGTAGCAGCGTGAGAATTACCAGGCCCAGCACCACGCCTACGTTCAGTGCCAACAGGGCAGGGAGGAATTGAATCTTGGCCATCCAGCCGAACCATGTGTGCAGGGTCCCCGTGAAGTCGAGGAACAGGAGGGTAATCAGCGTAAAGAATACGATGGCAACAGTCAGTCTGATTTTACGTAACATAATAAAGTATCCGTTTGTTGATATGCTAAATTTGTCGTTCGTTTTAAATTGATACGCTGCAAAAATAGAAAGAATTTTAGAAAACGGATATACCAGAATTACGGTTATTTGTACGCTTTTCCATTTTTAAGCAGTCAGCCGGAAAGACGGCTGTTCTGAAGGTGTATGGAATGGCTGTCTGACGCCATATATCATGAGGTTCTGACGGCACGCTTCGTCAGGTGCTCACGCCACGCTTCGTTAGAAGGTCAGGAAGCGTGGCATGAGAAGGTCAGGAAGTGCTTCGTCGCGACGGGTAGCCGCGGAAACACCGGAAGGGTTGTCTGAAAGCCTTTTATTGCATGGCAGAGGCGTCGAACGAGAATGGAAGCAAGTCGCCTACTTTCTGCATTTCGTAGATCTCTTTTTCGCCATAGAGCAGGATGCGCATGGGCTGCCGGTATCTTGTCTCCATTTCGAGCATCACCTGTCGGCAGGCGCCGCACGGCGTGATGGGGTCTTCCAGAAACTTGCCCTGCTCGTTACGGGCGGCGATGGCCAGTGTCTTTATGGCTTGGTCGGGGTAACGCGAGTTGGCATAAAAGAGCGTGGTGCGCTCTGCACAGAGTCCGGACGGGGAGGCAGCGTTCTCCTGGTTGCTGCCACAGACAACGGTGTCGTTTGCCAGGCGGGCCGCAGCCCCTACGGAGAAGTGAGAATAGGGAGAATAGCTGCTGTAGGTCGCTTCACGGGCGGCGTCTATCAGTTCGCGGTCGGATGCATTCAGTTCGTCGTATGTATAAACGCGGACGTTGATGTGGATATTCAGTTCTTTCATGGGAAGATGATTTATGTAATTAATGTTACAAAGATAGGGAAGTGATTGGAATTATCAATTCTTTTGCGGACTTTTGTGCTCGAATCAATGATAAAGACATGAAGTACACGTTCCGAATGCTGGCCCTTGCGGCTGTTCTGCTGCTTATTCTGCCTGCCCATGCGCAACGCAGAAATGCCCGCTATAACGAATATATTAAGGAGTATGCCCCTCTCGCCGTGGAGCAGATGAAGCGGCATAAGATACCGGCCAGTATCACGTTGGCTCAAGGCCTGCTTGAGAGCGGGGCGGGGCGGAGTGAGCTGGCCCGGAAGAGCAACAATCACTTCGGAATCAAGTGTCACAGCACGTGGCGCGGTCGCCGGGTCTATTACGACGACGATGCCCGTGGCGAGTGCTTCCGTGCCTATCGCAGCGTGCGCGATTCTTATGAAGATCATTCCAAGTTCCTGACCAGCGGTGCGCGTTACGCGTTTCTGTTCAAGCTGAAGACTACCGATTACAAGGGTTGGGCCAAGGGACTGAAGAAGGCGGGCTATGCCACTGACCGTTCCTATGCCAATCGTTTGATAACCATTATTGAGGACTACGAACTCTATAAATACGATCGTCAGGGGATGAGCCGTCGCGAGGCCCGTAAGTGGGAAAGGGAGATCAAGAAAAAACCTTGGCTGCTCAATCCTCATCAAGTGTATATCGCCAACGGTCTGGCATACGTCGTGGCCCGTGACGGTGACAGTTTCAAAATGCTGGGAGGAGAGTTTGACATCAGCTGGAAGAAGCTGGTGAGCTATAATGATCTTCACCGTGAATACACCCTTGAGGCCGGTGACATCATCTATCTGAAGAAGAAAAACAAGAAAGCGCAGAAGCCTTACACGGTTCATGTCGTGCGTGACGGTGACTCCATGCATAGCATCTCGCAGAGGTATGGCATCCGCTTGAAGAACCTTTATAAAATGAATCGTAAGGACGGCGAATACGTTCCTGAGGTGGGTGACCGCTTGCGGTTGAGGTAGCCGTCTTTCAAGAATGTGTCTTGAGTCTTGCAATGGAATAACTTCAATAAAACGAGAGAATATGAAAAGTGATCCGAAAGAATGTCTGTATTGTCAGAACAACGAAACGTTGCACAATCTGATGATTGAGTTTGCTCAATTGAGTGTTTCACGTGTATTCCTTTTCAAGGAGCAGACCTACCGCGGCCGATGCCTGGTGGCCTATAAGGATCATGTGAACGACTTGAATGAACTGTCCGATGACGAGCGCAATGCCTTTATGGCGGACGTGGTTCGTGTGACCCGTGCCATGCAGAAAGTGTTTAATCCTGAAAAAATCAATTACGGGGCTTATTCCGACAAGTTGTCACATCTTCATTTCCATCTGGCACCGAAGTATGTGGACGGTCCCGACTATGGCGGTACTTTCCAGATGAATCCCGGCAAGGTCTATCTTTCCGATGCGGAATATCAGGAGATGATTGACGCGCTGAAGGCTGCGCTTTAAATTTTTCCCAGTATTTTGTCCATGACCCAGTTTGTCAGCGTGGCGCTCTCGCCGTTGCAGGTGCAGACGGACTTGCCAAGCAGGTGGTCCACTACGGCCTGGATAAGCGGTTGCTGTACGTAGAGCGGATTGGCTATGGGAATTTCTTCACGCCCTCTTTCCGTGTGCAGGGCAATGGGGTCGTAGGTGAAGACTGAGAAGCAGATCATGCCCTTGTCGCCGATGATCTCTATGCGGTCCTCGCGTGCGGAGTCATCTGCCACGAAGCACCATGATCCGCTGCCTACCAGTCCGTTGTCAAACTGGAAGCAGGCACTGATGGTATCTTCCGCCTGATAGAGTCCGCCGCGGTTGCTCTTGTAGCCGCTGGCCTCGAGGATACAGCCGAAAATTTCTTGTAGCAAATCAATCTGATGGGGAGCCAGGTCGTAGAAATAACCGCCTCCGGCGATGTCGGGCTGTACACGCCACGGCAGGTTCTCACGGTTGTAGTCCAGGTTGCGTGGCGGCTGTGCGAAGCGTATCTGAATATTGATGACATTACCGATGGCACCTTCCTCGACCAGTGATTTCACTTTCTGGAAGTAGGGCAGGTAGCGGCGGTAGTAGGCCACGAAGCAAGGCACGCCTGTCTCCTGCGAGATGCGGTTGATGCGGCAGCATTCTTCGTAGGTCACAGCCATCGGCTTTTCGATATACACCGGTTTGCCGGCTTTCATGGCCATGATGGCATAGGTGGCGTGCGAGGAGGGAGGGGTGGCGATGTAAACGGCATTTACGTCGTCATCGTCTATCAGTTCTTGGGCATCGTCATACCATTTGGGGATGTTTCGCTCCTTGGCGTAGGTCTTGGCCTTGGCACCGTTGCGACTCATGACGGCCACTACTTCCGAGCCTTCTATTTTCTGAAAAGCGGGGCCGCTTTTATATTTGGTCACTTCACCGCAACCGATGAAGCCCCATCTGATTTTTTCTCTTTTCATTGTCGGTATGGATATTTATATGGTTAGAGCAGGCTTCTGACTGCTTGTTTTCTAATCTTCGTCTTCCTCCTCAAAATCAAAGTCGAAATCAAAGTCATCCAAGAACTCTGGCGTAGTGAATTCTTCCAGACTTCGGCGATCCTTCTTCGTGGGGCGTCCTGTACCCTTGGCACGGTTCACAAATCCACTGACACGGCTCATTTCCAGCAGTTCGTACTGATCGGGCGTAGTGACGTTCTCCATCATTTCGGCAACGAGCTTGGCGCCCACACGCTTCTCGATGGTTTGTAGCACCTTGAACGAGTAGGTGACAGGCGGCTTGCGCACTTGCACGATGTCACCTGGTTTTACCATGCGGGCGGCTTTGGCCTGTGCACCGTTGATACTGATGCGGCCTTTCTTACAGGCTTCGGCGGCAATGGTACGTGTCTTGAAGATGCGTACGGCCCACATCCATTTGTCTATTCTGGCTTCATTCATTTCTTGTTGAATTGGTTCATAGTTATGTCAATACCTGCCAGGCAGAAGCTTTTCACGATTTCGCCTGCGGTTTTCAATCGTTCAGGCATGCTCTTCCAGTCTTCGTCCGAGAAGTGTCCTAACACGTAGTCCACCTGTCCGCCACGAGGAAAGTCATAGCCGATGCCGAAGCGCAGGCGGGCATAGTTCTGTGTGCCCAGCGTAGCGGCGATGTGTTTCAGTCCGTTGTGCCCCGCGTCGCTTCCTTTCCCTTTCAGGCGCAGGGTGCCGAATGGCAAGGACAGATCGTCCACGACAATCAGCGTGTTTTCCAACGGGATATTTTCTTTCTGCATCCAGTAGCGCACGGCGTTTCCGCTAAGATTCATGTAGGTGGATGGTTTGAGCAGCAGCAGTTGGCGTCCTTTTACCGACAAGGTGGTGGTGAAGCCGTAGCGTCCGTCCTTGAAGGTGGCGCCGGCATCCTGCGCCAGTGCATCCACGACCATGAAGCCGATGTTATGGCGGGTTTCGTGATATTCGGGGCCTATATTTCCAAGGCCTACAATCAGGTATTTCATGTTGCTTTTAAGTAAAAAAAGGACGCGGATTATCGCAGATCTCCGCGGATTGTATAAACCAAACCTGCGGTCTCTGCGTTAATCCGCGTCTCTCTTGTCTTGTTTATCCTTATTTCAGAAGGAGCTTTTGATTAGTTGCCTGCGGCAGCGGCAGCACCTCTTGCGGCACGTGTCAGCTTAACGGCGCAAACCACAGCGTCCTTAGCATTCATCAGCTCCAAGCCTTCGTAGCTCAGTTCGCCTACCTTGACGGTCTTGCCCAGACCCAGGTGGGAAACGTTTACCACCAGTCTTTCGGGGATAACGTTGTAGAGGGCTTTCACTTTCAGCTTGCGCATCTGCAGAGCCAGCTTACCACCGGCCTTCACACCTTCTGCCAAGCCTTCGAGCTGTACGGGCACTTCCATTACGATGGGTTTAGACTCGTCAATCTGATAGAAGTCTACGTGCAGGATTGTGTCTTTTACAGGATGGAACTGGATGTCCTTCATGATGGCGTTGTATTTCTTGCCGTCGATGATGAGGTCTACTGTGTAGATGTGCGGTGTGTAAACCAAGTTGCGCAGGCCTTCTGCGGGTACAGTGAAGTGGATGTTTTCGCCACCACCATAGAGTACGCAGGGTACACCGTTGTTTTTACGAATGGCCTTCAGGGCTCTTGCTTGTTCCGAAGAACGTTCTGCAATGGTTCTTGCAGTTCCTTTTACTTCAATTGATTTCATTTGAATTAATTTTTGTGTTACTCTAAATTAAGTAGTTGTTTTGCTTAATTCACCATCACACGATGCGGCCTGACCGCACATGCTGTAAAAAAGCGGTGCAAAAATACTGCTTCTTTTTGAATAATCAAAGGGTTGTGCTTAAAAATCGATGTCTATCTTGATTTCTCCGCTTTCCAGTGAGGAACTTTCGTCGCCGGCCTTTTCCGCAGCGTCCGTGGCCGAAGGCTTATCGTTTTCTTTGTCTTCTTTTTGCGGTGCGGCGCAGGCTCCCTGCTGTTCCTGGATAAAGCTGATGGAGCGTTGCAATCCGTTCAGGAACTTCTCGAAATCTTCCTGATAGAGGAATATTTTGTGCTTCTCGAAGCTCACCTGTGAATCGTCTCCTTCTCCGCTGATGATTTTCTTGCTTTCAGTGATTGCAAGAAACATTTCGTCCTTTCTGTTCTTCTTGACGTCCAGATAATAGATGCGTTTTCCGGCCTTGATGGCTTGCGAATATAAGATTTCCTTGTCGCTGCTACTCTCTACGCCGTTTTTCTTTTTCCACTCTTCTTCCATAACGTATTAATAAAATAATGAATAGGTCGTTAATGTTGTATTTCCGAGGTCTCCGTATGCCGGATGGCTCGTATCGGGGGTCAAAATTGACGATTTTTTTTCAACTGTCAAAAGAAAATGGCCGGATTATCGACTTCTGTGATAAAAAAACTGATTTATTTATGCCAAGTCATGAAAAATACCTATTTTTGTACCCTGTTAAACAACCATACTTACAAAAAACTTATGATTAACAGAGTTCTTATTCGTCTTAAGATTATACAGCTTGTATACGCTTATTATCAGAACGGCAGCAAGAATTTAGACTCGGCGGAGAAAGAGTTGTTCTTCAGCCTTTCCAAGGCTTATGACTTGTACAATTACCTGCTGATGCTGATGGTGGCTTTGACGGACTATGCGCAAAAACGAATTTCGGCAGCAAAGGCCAAACTGGCGCCTACGCCGGAAGAATTGTATCCCAACACCAAGTTTGTGGAGAACAAGTTCATCGCCCAACTGGAGGTGAACAAGCAGTTGTTGGATTTTATGTCCAACCAGAAGCGCTCGTGGGGTAATGATGAGGATTTCGTGAAAAGCCTCTATGAGAAAATCATCGCTTCGGATATATATAAGGAATATATGGCCTCCGACGACCGTTCCTATGACGCCGACCGCGAATTGTGGAGGAAGCTCTACAAGACGTTTGTCTTCAACAATGAAGCATTGGACGCGTTGCTCGAAGACCAGAGTCTCTATTGGAATGATGACAAGGAAATAGTGGACACCTTCGTGCTGAAAACCATTAAACGCTTCGACGAGAAAAAAGGTGCCGACCAAGAGCTGTTGCCCGAATTTAAGGATGATGAAGACCGCGAGTTTGCCCGCCGTCTTTTCCGTCGCACGATACTCAATAGTGACTACTACCGTCACCTCATCAGTGAGAACATCCGCAATTGGGATTTGGATCGTGTCGCTTTCATGGATGTGGTCATCATGCAGTGTGCTTTGGCCGAAATCCTGAGTTTTCCTAATATCCCCGTCAGTGTGTCACTGAACGAATATGTGGACATTGCCAAGGCTTACAGTACGCCCAAAAGCAGCAGTTTTGTCAATGGAACATTGGACGGAATAGTTAATCAATTAAAAAAAGAAGGGAAGCTATCGAAAAACTGATACCTTTGCTTTGTATTATAAAAAAACAAACGGAAAAATTTTATGAATTTAATGACAGTATTTCTTTGGGCGGCTCCTGCCGCAGGACCTGATGCCAGCTGGACATGGATTATGCTGATAGCCATGTTCGTTATCATGTATTTTTTCATGATTCGTCCGCAAAACAAAAAACAGAAGGAAATCGCCAATTTCCGCAAGTCGTTGCAAGTGAACCAAAAGGTGATCACCGCCGGAGGCATTCACGGAGTAATCAAGGAAATCAATGATAATGACGTAGTGCTGGAAATTGCTTCGAACGTAAAAATCCGTATCGACAAGAATTCAATCTTCGCTGCCGCCTCCGATGCCAATAACAGCCAGGCTGCCGGCAAATAAAAAAGATACTTATGTTCGAAAAGAGGAACATAAAGCGGCTTTTTTTGAAAGCGGAGAAACAGACAAAGGACTTCCTGCTCAGTGCGAAGAGCCGGGAGTTCTTTGTTTTTTTGTTTTTCTTCTTTATCGCTGCGGGCTTTTGGTTGCTTCAGACGCTGAATAACGACTATGAGACGGAATTCTCCATCCCGGTGAAGCTGAAAAACGTGCCCGAGAATGTGGTCATCACTTCCGAGCCGGTGACCGAAGTCCGTGTGCGAGTGCGCGATAAGGGTACGGTGCTGCTCAATTATATGCTGGGGAAGAGTTTCTATCCCGTAGTGCTCGACTTTGAGACCTATGGCCGTATGGGAAATCATGTCCGGGTTTACGGTTCGCAAATTCGGAAGCGGGTGACCGGCCAGTTGAACGCTTCCACCTCTCTGCTTTCCATGAAGCCGGATACACTGGAGTTCTACTATTCGACGGGTGTTTCTAAAACCTTGCCCGTGAAGCTGCGCGGAAAGGTGAGCGCAGGTGGACAATATTATTTGCCGGATACAGTTTTTACCCCCGATTCAGTGCGTGTATATGCTCCTTCCGGTGTGTTTGACACTATGACTGTAGCTTATACCGAGTTTTTAAGTCTGGAAGGAATTAATGATACGTTGAAGCGCGAAGTGGCGCTTTCTGCTCCGAAGGGCGTTAAGTTCGTGCCGGCTTCTGTCAGGCTGATGTTGCCGGTAGATGTCTATACGGAAAAGACGGTGGAGGTACCCTTGCAGGGACTTGATTTCCCGCCCGGAAAAGTCTTGCGGGCTTTCCCGTCGAAAGTCAAGGTGTCTTTTCAAGTGGGTATGAGTCGTTTCCGTCAGATTACGGCTGAAGACTTTCATCTACAGGTTTCTTACGATGAATTGGTACGTTTGGATAACGAGAAATATACCGTCAAGTTGAAAGAACTGCCTGCCGGAGTCAGTCATGTGCGTTTCAATCCTCCGCAGGTCGATTTTCTGATAGAACAAATCCCAACAGACAATTATGGCTATTAGGATAGGTATAACCGGAGGAATTGGCAGCGGCAAGAGTGTCGTCTCCCGTTTGTTGGAGGTGATGGACGTTCCCGTCTATATTTCAGATCTTGAAACCCGTCGGCTGATGATGTCGGACGAAAGTATACGGCGCGGCCTGATATCACTCCTGGGAGAAGAAGTTTATGCCGGCGGCTGCCTGAATAAACCGCTCTTGGCTTCTTACTTATTTGGTGGAGAAACACAGGCCTTGCGTGTCAACGGTATTGTTCATCCGCGTGTGAAAGATGATTTTTGTCGTTGGTGTGGCGAACGTTCAAAACACTCCTTGGTCGGCATGGAGTCCGCCATCCTGCTGGAAGCCGGATTTCGTCGGGAAGTCGATCTGGTGCTTATGGTTTATGCTCCGTTGGAAGTACGCATTCGTCGGGCTGTCCAGAGAGACACTTCGTCGCGTGAGCAGATTGAACAGCGCATTCGCTGCCAGATGGATGATGAAGAGAAACGCAGGCAGGCCGATTATGTTATCGTGAACGATGGGGACTCGCCATTGATACCGCAGGTTTTGGCCTTTCTTTCCTCTATATAAGCAAAATTCAGCAGTCCCGTACGTTTTTGATAAAAATCTCATTCATACCTTCGGGATATATTTCTATCTCGTTGCGTGGCAGACGGATGCCGGGCGAGCCGGCTTTCTCCATATTGGCATAATCTTCCATTTCCATGGTGATGTCTCCCTTGGCAAGCTGCTCCTTCAGTGCCTGGGCTGTTGAAATTATCAGTGTAGTCAACAGCATCACTGGGATTAAAAATACGGTTCTCCCATCTTCCTCCTTTTATTATGTTTCACTGTTTCTTACCAAGCCCCTCATGATTTCCATCTCGTTCTCTTCCAACGTGAAAGAAACTAACATTCGGCCTGTTTCTTCCATCTTGCCGTCTTGTACAAGGAAGTGTCGCACGATTTCATTCGGGGTGCTGTGGTAGCGGTCGGCAAGGAAGCCGACCACCTCGTCTTCATACAATTCTGTCGGGATATCCGTTAGTCTTTCCATCATTCTATTCTTTTTGTTTGCAAAGTTACCGTCTTACTTGGAAGCGGATGTAACGATAGATGGGGCGTTTGTATACTTTTTACGGATTTCATTGCGAAGAATTGCGGAGGAAACAGTGAGAGGGTGTCGTGTCAGAACGAAATCATAAACGCCGAGCCTACCGCAGCGTATTCATCCATCCTTTGCTTTCAGGCTCAAAAAATATTGTTGAAAAGTTCTTTGTTTTATGTGAATATCCTCTTTCCCCCATTGTCCGCTGTTTGTTCTCAATGTAAGCACTCAAGTCGATGCACTGATAAAGGAACGTAAATCTTAATTCCTGCAGCGTTAATCTATTGCTTTTGTTCAATTATTCCGTGATATTTTCTATCTTTGCGGCTGCCAATGCAGGCGGAGCGTCTGGAAAAAGGAAGCGGTTCCTGCATAATGGCTGTTTAGTTATTTGTCTAATATAAAAAGAATAGAAGAGACTATGTTAAAGACTATTTTGTTCATTTCCGGTAAACCGGGCTTGTATAAACTTGTTTCAAGAGGAAAGAATATATTGATTGTAGAATCTGTAATCGACAAGAAACGTCTGCCGATATATGGAAGTGAAAAAATCATTTCGTTGGGCGATATTGCCATGTTTACCGATGATGAAGATGTTCCTTTGGGACAGGTACTTTCTTCCGTAAAGAAGAAGGAGAACGGGGCTGTCGTTGCATTGGATATTAAGAAGGCATCTGCTGATGAACTGAGTGCATACATGGCTGAGGTTCTTCCCGACTACGATCGCGACCGTGTCCATGTATCTGATATTAAGAAATTGATTTCTTGGTATAATATGTTGATAAATGCCGGTTTGACCGATTTTGAGGAAGAAGCGGAGGAAGAGAATACAGCGGAAGAATAAGAAGAAAATGTATAAAAAGAAAACCCCGAAGGTTCGACGCCTTCGGGGTTTCTTTTGATTAATATTTGGTTCAATTTTTGAATGCCAGTCCATCGTTGGAGATATTTATATCCACAATGATGGGACGGTTACGGTCTACTTCCTGTGCCAACAGCTTCTTCGAGAGGTCGTTAAGCAGATAGTGTTGGATGGCACGTTTTACGGGGCGGGCACCAAATTCAGGATCATATCCTGCATCGGCCAGGAAATTGATGGCCTTGTCGGTCAGTTGCAGCTTCACTCCATTGCCTTCCAGCATGCGGCGCACGTTGTTGATTTGCAGCGTCACAATCTGCTTGATTTCAGGTTCTGTCAGCGGCAGGAACATGATTGTTTCGTCAATACGGTTCAGGAACTCAGGCCGTATCGTCTTTTTCAGCATGTTCATCACTTCACGCTTGGTTTCTTCCACAATCTGTTCTTTGTTGCTGCCATTTAGTTTTTCCATCTGGCTCTGGATGTAAGAACTTCCCATGTTGGAGGTCATGATGATGATGGTGTTCTTGAAATTCACTGTCCGGCCTTTGTTGTCGGTCAGTCGTCCGTCGTCGAGCACTTGCAGCAGGATGTTGAACACGTCGGGATGTGCTTTCTCGATTTCGTCAAACAGCACTACAGAGTAGGGTTTCCGTCTGACGGCTTCGGTCAGCTGTCCGCCTTCGTCATAGCCGACGTATCCCGGAGGCGCTCCGACGAGTCGGGACACGCTGTGTTTCTCCTGATACTCGCTCATGTCGATACGGGTCATCATCGTTTCATCGTCGAACAGGAATTCTGCCAAAGCCTTTGCCAACTCCGTCTTGCCGACACCTGTCGTACCCAGGAAGAGGAACGAGCCGATAGGTCGTTTAGGGTCTTGCAGACCGGCACGACTGCGGCGCACGGCATCGGATACGGCCTCGATGGCTTCCTCCTGACCGATAACTCGCTTGTGGAGTTCTTCTTCCAGATGGAGCAGCTTTTCCTTCTCACTTTGCAACATCTTGCTGACGGGGATACCCGTCCAGCGCGATACGACGTCGGCAATGTCTTCGGCATCCACTTCCTCTTTTATCATGGCGTTGTCGCCCTGCATCTGATGGAGCTTCTGCTGGGTTTCCTCAATCTCTTTGTTCAAGGCCTGAAGCTTTCCGTAACGTATCTCAGCCACTTTGCCATAGTCGCCTTCACGTTCGGCTTTCTCGGCCTCGAATTTCAGGTTCTCGATTTCGACCTTGTTTTGCTGTATTTGATTGACGAGTGTCTTTTCGCTCTGCCATTTGGCCTTGTAGGAACTTTCTTGTTCCTTGAGTTCGGCCAGTTCCTTGCCTATCTGTTCCAGTTTGGCTTGGTCGTCCTCGCGCTTGATGGCTTCGCGCTCGATTTCCAGCTGTTTGATTTTACGAGAAATCTCATCCAGTTCTTCTGGCACGGAGTCTACTTCCATACGCAGCTTGGCGGCGGCTTCATCCATCAGGTCGATGGCCTTGTCGGGAAGGAAACGGTCAGTGATGTACCGATTGCTCAGCTCCACGGCAGCGATGATGGCATCGTCCTTGATACGTACATGATGATGGTTTTCGTAGCGTTCTTTCAGTCCACGCAAGATGGAGATGGTGCTCAGTGTGTCGGGCTCGTTGACCATGACGGTCTGGAAACGGCGTTCCAGCGCTTTGTCCTTCTCAAAGTATTTTTGATACTCATCGAGGGTGGTGGCACCGATGCTGCGTAGTTCACCACGGGCTAAGGCAGGCTTCAGGATGTTGGCGGCATCCATGGCGCCTTCTCCTTTACCGGCACCCACCAGCGTGTGGATTTCATCGATGAAGAGGATGATATTGCCTTCGGATTGCTTCACCTCGTTGATGACGGCTTTCAGACGTTCCTCGAATTCACCTTTGTACTTGGCACCGGCCACCAGTGCTCCCATGTCCAAAGAATATACCTGTTTGTTCTTCAGATTTTCGGGCACGTCTCCGCGAAGGATACGGTGTGCCAATCCTTCGACGATTGCCGTCTTACCCGTACCCGGCTCGCCAATCAGGATTGGGTTGTTCTTCGTGCGTCGGCTCAGAATCTGGAGTACGCGTCGGATTTCTTCGTCACGTCCGATGACGGGGTCCAGTTTGCCGCTGCGGGCGGCCTCGTTCAGATTGATGGCATACTTCTCCAGTGACTGGTAAGTGTCCTCGCTCGATTGTGAAGTCACCTTGGAACCTTGGCGCAGTTCGCTGATGGCAGCGCGTAGTTCCTTTTCCGTCATGCCCGCATCCTTCAGGATGCTGGAAGCGGTACTTTTCACGGTGAGCAAAGCCAACAGAATGGGTTCCAGTGCGACAAATTCATCGCCCAGTCCCTTGGAATAATCCATGGCCTTCTGTAACACTTCGTTAGTCTCCCGGCTCAGGTAAGGCTCTCCACCCGACACCTTGGGCAGCGACTCAATCTGCTTGTCGAGCACGAGCGCAATCTGCTGTGCGTTCATGCCCAGCTTCTGGAAGATGAAGTTGGTGACGTTTTCGCCTGCCTTCATCACTCCCTGCAGCAAGTGTACCGGTTCGATGGCCTGCTGCCCCCGGCGTTCTACCAGGTTCACGGCCTCCTGTACGGCTTCTTGCGCTTTGATGGTAAAGTTGTTAAAATTCATATTGTTTCTCCTTTCTTTGTTTCTTGGTTAGGTCTTACGTCAAAGGGTTGGCAAAACATTTGCCAGTCGGTGAAAGTAGACAAAATGGCTGTTCATTGGTAATTATATGTGACAAAATGGCATTCTTTCGGCCTTTATGGCTTATTTTCCCTTTATTTGTGCTATCTTTGCCCCGCCCGAATAGGTTCGGGTGATTGAAGAATGGAATTAAGATACATGGATAGAAATACAGATTTGAGATTTTCGGAGCGTGTGATATTGCTGGACGTATCATTCCTGAACCAGACGGTACAGATGGTGCGGGAAGTGATGTCTGTCCGCCTGGCGCGTCCTTTGCCTAAGCTCGACTTGGCAGCGTGGCTGGACTGCTTGCTGTTGGACGCCGGAATTCGTGACTTTTCTTCTGCCGAAGTGCAAGTGTTGTTGGCCCAGGGAGCCGAAGGCGATGTCTTGGAGGCATGTATACCCTCCCTGTTGTCTGATTTGGATGGGAAGGCCTGCCGTACGTCATTGGCCGAATATGTTTTTTCGGTGGTTCCTGCCGAAAACATGGTTGCTGCCGAATCGTTGTTTCAAGATCTTCTGGCCCTGGTGCTGAACAATGTATCTGTGCGTCAGTTAGTATTGGTTCCCTCCGCGGCGTCCGATGAAGGGAAGCTGAACGGGTTGATGGCTGAGATCCTTCAGGAAAGGAACGGAAATGCCGGAGTCGGGGATGTGCAGGCCGTCTGTTTCCGGATGGAAGTTCCCGCTTTGCCTTCTGCCTGTCTGTGGTGTCCGGTTGTGCCGTCTCTGGCACATGTGTTAGGTATTCGGAGTGAAGAGTTGCGCTAAGATAGATTCATTAAAATAATAGATTGTTATGTTCGAACGTGGAAACAGAGGCAATACCTTTCATGGCATTCTGCTTATTGCCTTATTCTCTTTCTCAGCTTTCTACATAGCTGAAATTCCTTTTGTGAAAAGTCTTTCATTCAGCCCTCTCATTGTCGGTATCATTCTGGGCATGCTCTATGCCAACAGCTTGCGCAACCGCCTTCCTGAGACGTGGGTGCCTGGCATCAAGTTCTGCACCAAGCAGGTGCTCCGCACCGGTATCGTCCTCTACGGTTTCCGTTTGACGCTGACCGAGGTGGCAGCGGTAGGTCTTCCGGCTATTGTGATGGACAGTATTATTGTCTGCGGAACCATCTTTTTGGGCATCCTGTTGGGACGTCTGCTGAAGGTGGACAAGGATACCGCTCTGATTACCTCTACCGGTAGTGCCATTTGTGGAGCGGCCGCTGTATTGGGTGCAGAGCCTGTCATTAAGTGCGAGGGACACAAAACAGCCATTGCCGTGTCTACGGTGGTTATTTTCGGTACGATTTCTATGTTTCTCTATCCTGTCATGTACCGTTCGGGGCTATTGGCTGGACTTTCGGATACGCAGGTGGCTATCTATACCGGTAGTACACTGCACGAAGTGGCCCACGTGGCCGGCGCAGGTAATGCCATGGATCCCACCGATGCGCTGGGCATTGCTGGGACGGCCACCATCACGAAGATGATTCGTGTCATTCTGTTGGCTCCCGTGCTCGTCATCATGAGTTTTGCCCTGACTGGGCGTAAGAAAATAGGGGCCGATGGTCGTATGGAAAAGAGTAAGATTACGATTCCTTGGTTTGCCTTTGGCTTTATTAGTGTCATCTGCCTGAATTCTCTGTTGCAATACCTCTTCGATGCTCCCACCGTCAAGGATATCCCTTTGAATGGTGCCATCGAATATATTGATACTTTTATGCTAACTATGGCTATGACTGCGTTGGGCACGGACACCAGTATTGATAAGTTTAAGCAGGCGGGTGCCAAGCCCTTTGTGCTTGCTTTCGGACTCTTCCTTTGGTTGCTGGCGGGCGGTTATCTGTTGGTGAAATATATGGTTCCGATATTGCCTTGTTAAGTTCGTATATTGTGTTGCCGGCATAAGTAGACGAACTTAACTCATGGATGTGGTTTGATGTAGAAAAGATATACATAATAGACGTTTATTTATTAAAAAAAGTCGACAGATTATGGTTGTAACTTTATCCTCGACTTTTTGTCGAGCCGCTATTTGTACATGTCGTGATTAATCCTTACTTTTGTACAATTAAATAGAAAGGAACATATATATGAGATATTTGAACCCTAAAGCGGACCTGACTTTCAAGAAGGTGTTTGGCGAGCATCCGGACTTGATACGTAGCTTGCTGAACGCATTGCTGCCTTTCGAGACTCCGGAAGAGGAGATTGAAGAAATCGAATACCTGCCGGCGGAGTTGGTGCCTGACACTCCGTTGAAGAAGAACAGCATTGTGGACGTGAGATGCCGTGACAGGAAAGGACGGCAGTTTATCGTGGAGATGCAGATGTTGTGGTCGCCTGCTTTCATGCAGCGGGTGCTGTTCAACGCCTCGAAGGCATACGTGCGCCAGCTGGACGGCAAGGAGAAGTATGAACTGCTGCAGCCGGTGTATTCCCTGAACCTGGTGAATGATGT
>CALUFR010000020.1 GCA_944319875.1 uncultured Bacteroides sp. | reverse complement strand
TTAATGATTAATGGTTAATGGTTAATGATTAATGGTTAATGGGCTGCGCATGAGTCCTTTTACCACGTATTAACCATTAACCATTGACCATTAACCATTGCGGGCAAAGCCCGCTAAATTCCCATTTATAAAACATACAAGCACCATGAAAAGAATACTTTTATTAATGATGATGTGCCTTGGCATGAACCTCTTGCAGGCACAAACGATTGACCGGGACGTGTTCAGCCTGCTAAACCTGGACTATCCCGGACTGGAAAAAGTGAAAGCCGCCCATGAAACGGGCGACGACGCACAGGCCGCCGCCGAACTGCTGACGTACTACCGCCAACGCACGGACGTCTCGACACCCGACCTCGACACCGCCCGCCTCACACTGAGTAAACGTGAACAGCAGTGGGCGGACGAAGCCCTGGAGCACACGTTCTACGTGCACGACGGCTACCAGCCTTCCTTCAATTACGGCAAGGACATCAACTGGAAATACTGGCCGGTGGAGGACAACGAACTGCGCTGGCAGCTCCACCGACACAAGTGGTTCACGCCCATGGGAAAAGCCTACCGGCTGACCCACGACGAAAAATATGCGCAGGAATGGGCGCTGCAATACGCCGACTGGGTGAAGAAAAACCCATTGGTGCAGATACCCAAGCAACTCTATGAACTGCAGGACGAAGCCGAGGGAGAGGCGGAGAACGTGCGCTTTGCCTGGCGCCCGCTGGAAGCAAGCCACCGGCTGGCCGACCAGATCAATCAGTTCATCCTGTTCCTGCCCTCACCGCATTTCACGCCCGCATTCCTCACGGAATTTCTGACCAACGATCACCGCCACGCCCTGCACGTGATGGACAACTACTCCGCGGAAGGCAACCATCTGCTTTTCGAGGCTCAGCGGGTGCTCTATGCGGGTGCTTTCTTCCCGGAGTTCAAGGACGCCCCCGCCTGGCGCAAGAGCGGCATCGACATCCTGAACCGTGAAATCAAGAAGCAAGTATATCCCGACGGCGGACAGTACGAACTGGATCTGCACTACCACCCTGCCTGCATCAACATCTTCTGCAAGGCGCTCCGCATGGCGGATGTCAACGGCTTCCGGAAGGAGTTTCCCGCCAGCTATGCCGACACCATCGAGCGGATGATCGTGTTCTACATGAACCTGTGCTATCCCGACTATACCAACCCGTGTTTCAGCGACGCCAAGCGCGGCAATCTCCGTGTGGAGCAAGGCTATTACCGGGAATGGGCGAAGCTATTCCCCGACAACGCGCAGATACGCTACTTTGCCACAGGCGGCAAGGAAGGCACGGCACCCGCCAACCTGTCCAAAGGTTTTACGGACTCCGGCTTCTTCGCTTTCCGCAGCGGTTGGGACAAGGATGCCACGGTGATGGTTATCAAGGCGGGTCCCAAAGGCGAATGGCACAGTCAGCCGGACAACGGCACGTTCGAACTGTGGGTACACGGCAAGAACCTCTTCCCCGACTCCGGCTCCTACGTCTACGAAGGCAACGAGGAAGTGACCCGCCTGCGCAACTGGTTCCGACGCACGGCCTCGCACAACACGCTGACCCTGAACGGACAGAATCTGGAGAACCGCCAGTCCGTCACCCGGAAGTGGCAGGCGGACGGAGAAGTGCAATGCCTGGTGACGGAGAACCCCGGCTATAAGGACCTGACCCACCGCCGCACATTCTATTTCGTGGATAACACGTATTTTGTCATCGTGGACGAAGCCATGGGCAACGCCACGGGTACGGTGAACCTGAACTATCAAACGTGCGACGGAACGGTGAACATCGACCGACAAGCCCTGTCGCTCACATCGGCCTTCGAAGGAGACGTACAAGTCAAGCTGCAATGTTTCGCACCGGACGGCACGACGATGAAGGAAGAAGAAGGATGGTACTCGGTGGCATACCGCCAACGCACTCCCCGCACAGCCGTGTCTTTCAACACGCCCAAGACGTCTTCGGAGACCCTGCGCTACGTCACCGTGATTTATCCCTACCTCTCCCCCGCCCAGGCTCCGGACATCACCGCCCGCCTGACGGATGGAGAAGAGGTGATTGTTACCATCGACGGGAAGGAAAGGAGGATTAAATAAGGACTCTGTGTTGCTCAAGTGGCACTTTACGACGCTCAAGTGGCACTTGAGCATCGTAAAGTGCCACTTTGTGTATGCTAAAGAAGGTAGTTTCTGAAAGAAAATGGCTACAATAAGGGAAAATTCGTATATTTGCAAAATATACAACGATTGAACCATGAACAGGCACTATTTTCTCATCTTATGCGGTTTGCTCGGTTGGCTCAGCGTCCTAACCGTACGAGCCCAAGACGGTCCGTCCATCCACTTCACGCACATCGGACTGACAGAGGGCTTGTCACAAAGCACGGTGCAGGACATCGCCCAGGATGAAATGGGGAATATGTGGATAGCCACGCAGAACGGACTGAACCGCTACAACGGCTATGACTTTACAGTCTATCACCACGATGAGACAGACTCAACAAGCATTGCCAATGACTATATTTATACCATTGAGACCGACAGCCGGAAGCGCATCTGGATAGGCACGGAGGAAGGACTTTCTTACTACGACCCATACAAAGACTGCTTCCGGAACTTTCCGCTGAAAGACACTGACAAGCATACACCCGTGAGCGGCATCGCCGAGCTGGATTCCCTGCATCTGCTGCTCGTATCCGGAGGAAATCTCCACACGTTCCATATTTCCGAAGGCACTTTCCGCCTCACAAGCCTGCCCGGATTTCCCACAGAGGCGCAGGTCTATTCGGTTCATAAACAGCAGGATGTGATATACATCGGGACGGACACCGGCCTGTATCTGTACACGACCAAGGAGAAAACCGTGTCAAAACTGCCCTGCAAGGAGATAGAGGGGAAAAACATCCTGACGGCTTTACGGCAAGCTCCCCGCTTCCTGTGGATCGCGACAGAAGGCGACGGGCTCTACCGCTTCGACCTACAGACGAAAAAGACCCGGCAATATGCGACCCACACTCCTCACTACCTGGAATCGGACTTTGTGCGTTCACTGGCCCTTGACAGCCAGAACCGGCTTTGGGCAGGCACCTTTACTTCGCTCAACATTTATGACAGCCAGTCCGACAACTTCCAATGCTACACAAGTGACCCCACCACCCCGGGCAGCCTCTCACAAGCTTCCGTCCGCTGCATCTTCAGGGACAAGCAAGAAGGCATGTGGCTGGGCACTTACTTCGGAGGCCTGAACTATTACCATCCGCTCAGAAACCGTTTCCTGCACCTTTGCCAGTTGCCGGGCAAGAAATCGCTGAACAACAACGTCATCAGCTGCATCACGGAAGGCGAAGACAAGCAGCTGTGGATAGGCACCAAGGGTGGCGTGAACGTGTACAATCCGCAACGAGAGACCTTCAGATACTATACGGTGCGCGACGGATTGAAATCCGATGACATCAAGGCCATCTGCTTAGACAAAGACAGGCAAACCGCCTACATCGGAAGCCATGCCGGCGGACTGAGCGTCCTGCACATACCGAGCGGCCGCATAGAGACCATCGCGCCCTCCCGGTTTACGACGGACGAGAAAAGCGTCTATATCTTATCGCCCAAAGGGGACGACGAGCTATGGGTGGGAACACTGGACGGACTCAAACGCTTTGACAAGCGGACAAAGGCCTTTCTACCCTACTCTTTACCGGCGGAACGCGAACAACAGTCTGTTTTGCGTGCCGAAGTCCAGTTCTTCTTTCAGGACAGCCGGCAACGCCTCTGGATTGGCGGTAAAGAGGGTTTCGGCATCTTCCGGCAAACGGACGACAACGGGTTGGAGTACGTGCCGCTACTCCCTTCCGACCACCAACTGAGCAGGCAAGAGGCTTTCTGCGTCTACGAGCAGAATGACGGCACCTACTACATCGGAACCCGAAACGGCCTCTTCCGCTTCAACGAACATACAGCTCAGACCAAGCACTACACCACACGGGACGGCCTGCCGAGCAACGTCATCTACGGCATTCTGAGAGACGGTTACGGGAAATTGTGGATGAGTACGGAACAAGGACTCAGCTGTTTCACGCCGGATACGGAAGCATTCAGGAACTTCAACGACGACGACGGATTGCAAAGCAACCAGTTTACTCCCTACGCTTACGCCCGCACATCGGAAGGCCACATGTATTTCGGAGGAGTGAACGGCCTGACCTCCTTCTATCCCGAAACGATGACAAACAATCCCTACGTACCTTCACCCGTCTTCACCCAATTGCGCCTGTTCAATCAGGAAGTACGGCCGGGCGATGCCACCGGAATACTGGCGCAGCATATCAGCCGGACTTCCCGCCTCACGCTGAAGTCCGGGCAAAGCATGTTCTCCATCACGTTCGCGGTGCCCAACTACGTGGCGGGCAGCCACAATTCTTTCGCCTACTGCCTGGAAGGCTACGACAAGGAATGGTATGAGACCCGTACACGCCGCACCGTCTCCTACTCGAACCTGCCTCACGGGAACTATCGCTTTCTGGTAAAAGCGGCCAATAACGACGGGAAATGGAACGAGACGCCCGCAACGCTGGAAATCCGCATCCTGCCCGTCTGGTACCGGACGTGGTGGGCCACGCTGTTGTTTGTGGCAGCCGCCATCGGAAGCGTCACGTTCATCATCCGCTATTTCTGGTCACAGAAGGTCATGAAGGCGCAGATTGAAATGGAACGGGTGGACAAAGAACGGCAGAAAGAGGTGAACGAAATGAAGCTGCGTTTCTTTATCAACATTTCCCACGAGCTGCGCACGCCGCTGACCCTGATTCTGGCTCCGCTACAGGACCTGTTGATGAAAGTAAACGACCGATGGACGCGCAAGCAACTGGAACTGATACAGCTCAACACCAACCGATTGCTCCACCTGGTCAACCAGCTGATGGACTACCGCCGCGCCGAACTGGGCGTATTCCAACTGAAAGTCAGACGCGTACCTGTCCATCAGATTGTGGAGAAAAACTTCCGCTTCTACGAACGGATAGCCCAACGCAAACAGATTGACTACAATTTCTACTCGGAAGTGGAGGGGAAAGACGTGCTCTGCGATCCGGAATATGTGGAACTGATTGAGAACAACCTGCTGTCCAACGCCTTCAAATACACAGGAGAAGGGAAAAGCATCACCGTGACCTTGAAAGAGGCGGACGGACAACTGGTATTGCAGGTGAAAGATACCGGCAACGGCATTCCGGCAGACAAGCAGGAACGCATCTTCGAACGTTTCTACCAGGGAGACGATGAACATCTGGGCAGCGGCATCGGCCTCTCCCTCGTTCAACGACTCGTGGAGCTGCATCACGGACGCATCGAACTGGAAAGCCGGGAAGGCGCGGGAAGCACGTTCACCATCAGCCTCCCTTGCGACGAGAAAGCCTACAAGCCGGAAGAGAAAGCCGGCGATAACCACGGGACAGCCACGGAAGAAATCCACACCACTAATCTCCAGGAAATGTATGCCGTAGACCTGGACGGAACCGCCGGCCTGGGAAAAGACGCCGAAAACGTTCCTGAAGAGAAGTCCGAAAAACAAAGGGACGAGAATATCCTGATTGTAGAAGACAATACCGATATCCGCCAATACCTGGCAGACGAACTGGGAAGGAATTACTCCGTATGGCAAGCGGAAAATGGAGAGCAGGCACTTGAGCTGCTGAAGAAGCAACCGATAGATTTGGTGCTGACCGATGTCATGATGCCTGTCATGGACGGACTGCAACTGTGCAAGCACATCAAGCAGAACCTCAACACCTGCCACATACCGGTCATCATTCTTTCCGCCAAAGCCGACATCAAAGAACAGTTGGAGGGACTGCAAGTGGGGGCGGACGACTACATTCCCAAGCCCTTCGCCATGAACGTAGTGGCTGCAAAAATAAGAAATCTCTTCCGCACACGCCGTCGGGCCATCGAGTATTACTCCCAATCCATGGACATCGAGCCGGAGAAGATCGCCCTCAATCCGATGGACGAAAAACTGCTGAAGCAAGCCATGGAAATCATGGAAAAGCACATGGACGACGTGGATTTCACCACCGACGAGTTCGCCCGCGAGATGTGCATGAGCCGCTCCAACCTTCACCTGAAGATGAAGGCACTGACCGGAGAGTCAACGAACGAGTTCATCCGGAAGATGCGTTTCAACAAGGCCTGCAAGCTGTTGAAAGAAGGCACGTACACCATCGCCGAAATCAGCACGATGGTGGGCTTCAGCACGCCGTCCTACTTCAGCACCAGCTTCAAAAAACACTTTGGCTGCCTGCCCTCAGAATACGGTAAATAGAGCAAAAATCCCATTCTGCACAAAAATGACAGTGCGATAAACAAAAACAAAAGTTGTTTCAACAGTCCGGAAAGCCGCATTCGACACCACTAAAGCGTTTTCCGGACTGTATGCGTTATCTTTGCCCTCAAAGAAAATTACGTAAATCAATATTATCTAACAGACATGAAACAACATCATCTATTTGCCGCAATGGCATTGGCTCTCGGACTCACAGGATGTCGTCCGCAATCACAATCAAACGTTGCCGAAGAAGCATGGATAGGCCATGCAAAAGACGTAGCCGCGTATCAGCTGCTGTCTACGGCAGCCGACCTGGAAGACACGCTGGTGATGCCGCGCACCCGATGGTCCGGCTATGAATTATCGTTCCTGGAGCAACAGTTAGGACACAAAGTCTACATGGACTCCATACATCCCAATCCGCCAAAGGAGTTATTGGGGAAACGCCGCTTATGCCCCATCATCGACTGGACCAGCGGTTTCTTTCCCGGAAGCCTCTGGTATGCGTATGAGCTGACCGGCAACGATTCACTGAAAGCACAAGCCATCCGCTTCACCAACCGCCTGAACCCCGTGCGCAAGCTGAAAGGTACGCATGACGTAGGATTCATGGTTTATTGCAGTTACGGAAACGCGCTCCGGCTGGCTCCGAACGACACCATCAAAGACGTACTCGTGGAAACGGCGGACAACCTTTACGCACGCTTCAACCCCACCATCGGCTGCATCCGTTCCTGGGATTTCGGAAGCTGGAACTACCCGGTCATCATCGACAACATGATGAACCTGGAACTCTTGTTCAAAGCGACTCAGCTGACCGGTGATCCTAAATACCGCGAAGCGGCATTGACGCATGCCCGCACCACCCTGAAAAATCATTTCCGTCCGGACTATACCTGCTACCATGTGGTAAGCTATAACAATGACGGCACCGTGGAAACCAAACAAACCCATCAAGGCAAGAACGACGAATCGGCCTGGTCGAGAGGACAAGGCTGGGCGGTCTACGGCTATACGCTTTGCTACAAGGAGAGCCAGGACAGCGCCTTCCTGCAACAAGCCATCCACGTGGCCGACATGATCATGCGACGCACGACAACCGCGGACTGCATTCCCTACTGGGACTTCGACGCTCCCGCCACTCCCGAGACGCCTCGTGACGCTTCGGCCGCAGCCGTCATCGCCTCCGCGTTTATCGACCTGAGCGAACTTGCCCCGAACGGACAAAAATACGCGGACTACGCCAAACGGATTTTGCAGAGTCTGTCCGCCCCGGACTATCTGGCGGAAAAGGGAGAGAACGAAGGTTTCATCCTCATGCACTCCACCGGCTCGCTGCCTCATGGCTCCGAGATAGACACCCCGCTGAACTATGCGGATTATTACTATCTGGAGGCGCTGAGGAAATATTTGAAGAATAAATGATAATTTATTTTTCAGGAGTTAGAGGGAGTTAGAAGGAGTTAGAGGGAGTTATAGGCCGATAGTGGGTCCGGCGATTTCCGGCATTATCCATGCAAATGTGGTATTGGCCTTTAACTCCCCCAAGCGGAGCGATAACTCCTTCTAACTCCTGCGGGTAAAGCCCTATCAACATCTACTTAATCATATACCATTACTCATTCACCATTGACCATTAATCATTATTAATCATGGATTACCTGTTTTTGTCAATCAGCTTTCTGCTATCGCTGTTCTTGGGGATGCTGCTTATTCCCAAGATATTGCTGATTTCCT
>CALUFR010000019.1 GCA_944319875.1 uncultured Bacteroides sp. | reverse complement strand
AATGGGAATTTAGCGGGCTTTGCCCGCAATGTTCAATGGTTAATGATTAATGGTTAATGGGCTGCGCATGAGTCCTTTTACCACGTATTAACCATTAACCATTGACCATTAACCATTAACCATTAACCATTAACCATTGAACATTAACCATTGCAGCCTTCGGCTGCTAAATTATCATTTACCCCCATTCCCCAAAAGAACCTGGCATAATCGTTTGGGATTTAGAAAACGAGAATTAAGATTAGAGCGTGCGGAAACCGCTTTTTTACCATATTTTTAATACTCAATTCCCAAATAATCCAAATTTGCTTCTTGTTTGCATCGTTTTTGCTAACTTTGCAGCTCCATTATGACAGGTATGAAGCAATCGTATATAATACTCACTATACTGGTAACGATTCTTTTCACATGCATACAAGGTGCGTCGGCACAAATCAAAGGCATCGTTACTGACTCCGTCACCCATGAGCCCCTGCTCTACGTCACCGTACAATATGAAGGCAAGGGCGTAGGAGCCATCACCAACGGCCAGGGGGAATACACCGTGGAGACCCGCCGGGGATGGGACGAGCTGACTTTCTCCACCATCGGATACAAGACCAAGAAAGTCAAGATAAAACCCGGGCAGAAAGTACTCAACGTACAGATGGCCACGGACGACATCATGCTGAGCGAGGTCGTGGTGAAACCCAAGAAAGAAAAATATTCGCGCAAGAACAACCCCGCCGTGGAGTTCATGCGCAAGGTGATAGCCAACAAGAAGAAACTCAAGCTGGAGGAAAAAGACTACTACCAGTACCGCAAGTATGAGAAGATGAAGATGTCGCTCAACGACATCACGCCCGAGAAGATGGAGAAAGGCCTCTACAAGAAATTCGCCTTCTTCAAGGATCAGGTGGAAGTCTCGCCCAAGACCGGCAAGAACATCCTCCCTATCTCCATCAAGGAGACCGTGTCGCGCACGCTCTACCGCCGGCATCCCAAGAGCGAAAAGACCCTCATCGAAGGCATGAACTCCAGCGGTATCGAGGAATTCTTCAGCACGGGCGACATGCTGGGCACCATCCTCAACGACGTTTTCTCCGACATCAATATTTACGATGACAACATACGCCTTCTCCAGCGCCAGTTTGAAAGCCCCATCGGCCGTGGCGCCATCTCTTTCTACAAATATTATCTAATGGACACCCTCATGGTGGACAATCAGGAGTGCGTACACCTCACCTTCGTGCCCAACAACTCCCAGGACTTCGGCTTCACGGGTCACCTCTACGTGGTGCGCGACTCCACCTATGCCGTCAAGAAATGCACCATGAACCTGCCCCGGCACACGGGTGTCAACTTCGTGGAGAACCTGGACATCGTGCAGAACTTCGAGCAGATGGAGGATAGCACCTGGGTGCTGACCGATGACGACATGACCGTGGAGCTCGCCCTGATGAAAGGCATACAGGGCTTGGAAGTGCAACGCACCACGAAGTACTCCGGCTATGAGTTCAACGAAATAGAACCCCGCTACTTCCGCCTCAAAGGAAGCGTCATCAAGGAAGCCAACATGATGAACAAGAGCGACGAGTATTGGGCGGAAGTGCGCCAAGTGCCCCTCACCAAGAAGGAAAGCACCATGGACCTCTTCATGAACCGCATCGAGCAGATACCTGGCTTCAAAATCATCATCTTCGGAGCCAAGGCGCTCATCGAAAACTTCGTGGAGACGGGCACCAAGGGACGCCCCAGCAAATTCGACTTCGGCCCTATCAACACCATGATAACGAGCAACTATGTGAACGGTGTGCGCTTCCGCGTGAGCGGCATGACCACGGGCAACCTCCATCCCCACCTCAGCTTGAGCGGATATGGCGCCTACGGCACGCGCGACCACAAGTGGTTCTACTCCGCCCAGGCCGCCTGGTCGTTCAACAAGCGCGAATACGTCCTTTGGGAGTTCCCCAAGCACTACCTCGCCTTCAAGTACACCTACGACGTCATGTCGCCCATGGACAAGTACCTCGCTACGGACAAGGACAACATGTTCGTGGGTTGGAAGTGGACGACGGTCGACCAGATGTCATACATACGCGACGCCACGCTCACCTACGAACTGGAGACCCAGGCGGGCTTCTCCATCAACGCCATGCTCCGCCATCGCAACGACCAGCCGGCGGGCAACCTGCAATATTGGCGCAACGACGGGGAAACGCTCGGCGCACTGGGAGAGACTAACACGCGGGTACACGACATCACCACCACCGAGGTGGGTGTCACCCTGCGCTACGCACCCGGCGAGACCTTCGTCAACACGAAGCAACGCCGTGTGCCCGTGTCGCTGGACGCTCCCGTGTTCTCCATCTCCCACACGGCCGGCTTCAAAGGCGTGCTGGGAGGCGAGTACAACTTCAACCTGACCGAAGCCAGCGCACGCAAGCGCTTCTGGTTCGGCTCGTGGGGCAAGCTGGACGTCACGGCCCGTGCCGGCGCCCAGTGGAACAAGGTGCCCTTCCCCTTGCTCAACCTGCCCATGGCCAACCTCTCGTACATCACCCAGAACAACGAATCGTTCTCGCTCATCAACAACATGGAGTTCCTCAACGACCGCTACGCCTCGCTCGCCCTGAGCTATGACATGAACGGCAAGCTCTTCAACCGCATCCCGCTCCTGAAGAAGCTCAAGTGGCGCGAGATGTTCCGCGTGCGCGGCCTCTGGGGCACCCTGACGGACAAGAACAATCCCTACAAGAGTCACGACCCGGACCTCTTCCTCTTCCCCATGCGCAACGGCATGCCTACGAGCTACGTCATGGGCAAGACTCCCTACGTGGAAGCCAGCGTGGGCATCTACAACATCTTCAAGCTGCTCCACATCGAGTACGTGCGCCGCCTCACCTACACGGACATCCCCGGCGTGAAGAAGCACGGCGTCCGCTTCATGATTCTGATGATATTCTAAGTTGATATGGCACCTTTAGCAGAAAGACTCCGCCCCAAGACTCTCGACGAGTACATCGGCCAGAAACACCTCGTAGGGCCGAACGCCGTGTTGCGCAAGATGATTGACGCGGGACGCATCTCGTCCTTCATCTTGTGGGGACCTCCGGGAGTGGGAAAGACAACGCTGGCGCAAATCATCGCCAACCGCTTGGAAACACCGTTCTACACGCTAAGCGCCGTGACAAGTGGCGTAAAAGACGTGCGCGACGTCATCGACCGCGCCAAGAACAACCGTTTCTTCTCGCAAGCCAGCCCCATCCTCTTCATCGACGAAATCCACCGCTTCAGCAAGTCCCAGCAAGACTCCCTGCTGGGTGCCGTGGAGCAAGGCGTGGTGACCCTCATCGGCGCCACGACGGAAAATCCTTCGTTCGAAGTCATCCGCCCCCTACTCTCACGGTGCCAGGTGTACGTATTGAAGCCCCTCGAAAAAGACGACCTGCTGGAGCTTCTCCAACGGGCCATCACGACCGACATAACCCTGAAAGAGCGCAAGATAGAGCTGCGTGAGACCACGGCCATGTTGCGCTATAGCGGAGGCGACGCGCGCAAGCTCCTCAACATCCTGGAACTGGTGGTGGAAGCGGAGTCGTCAGACCCCGTCGTCATCACCGACGCGGTGGTGACCGAACGCCTCCAGCAGAACCCCATGGCCTACGACAAGGACGGCGAGATGCACTACGACATCATCTCCGCCTTCATCAAGTCCATCCGCGGGAGCGACCCCGACGGAGCCATCTACTGGCTGGCGCGCATGGTGGAAGGAGGCGAAGACCCGGCGTTCATCGCCCGGCGCCTCGTCATCTCCGCTACCGAGGACATCGGCCTGGCCAATCCCAACGCCCTCCTGCTGGCCAACGCCTGCTTCGACACCATCATGAAGATAGGTTGGCCCGAAGGACGCATCCCCTTGGCCGAGACCACCATCTACCTGGCCACCAGTCCCAAAAGCAATTCGGCTTACATGGCCATCAACGACGCCATCGCCCTGGTGCAGAAGACGGGGAACCTGCCCGTGCCCCTCCACCTGCGCAACGCGCCTACCAAACTCATGAAGGAACTGGGCTATGCCGACGGATACAAGTACGCGCACGACTATCCCGGCCACTTCGTGCGCCAGCAATTCCTGCCCGACGAGCTGAAGGACCAACGCATCTGGCACCCGCAGGACAATGCCGCCGAGCATAAGCACCAGGAACGGATGCAGGCCTTGTGGGGAGAAAAGTTCAAAGAATAAATACCTAATAACGATGATGAAAATAGTGATATTAGACGGCTATGCCGCCAACCCCGGAGACCTCTCCTGGGACGAGATGAAGCAACTGGGTGAATGCACCATCTATGACCGTACCTCACCCGCCGAAGTATTGGAACGCGCGCAAGGCGCCGAGGTGCTCCTCACGAACAAGACCGTGCTCGACGCCGAAACCATCAACGCCCTGCCCTCCCTGCGCTACATCGGCGTACTGGCCACGGGCTATAACATCGTAGACACGGAAGCCGCACGCGCACGGGGCGTAATCGTGACCAACATCCCCGCCTACAGCACCGACTCCGTGGCGCAGATGGTATTCGCCCACCTGCTCAACATCTGCCAGCAGGTGCAACACCACTCCGAGGAAGTGCGCCGCGGACGCTGGGCGGCAAACCCCGACTTCTGTTTCTGGGACACTCCGCTCATCGAACTGTCCGGCAAGAAGATAGGTCTCGTCGGCTTGGGACATACGGGCATGAAGACCGCACGCATCGCCATCGCCTTCGGCATGGAGGTGTACGCCTACACTTCCAAATCACACTTCCAGCTGCCGCCCGAAATCAAGAAGATGGAACTGGACGAGCTCTTTGCCGAGTGCGACATCATCAGCCTGCATTGTCCGCTCACCGAAGAGACGCGTGAGATGGTCAATGCCCGCCGCATCGCCCTGATGAAACCCACGGCCATCCTCATCAACACCGGACGCGGCCCGCTCATCAACGAGCAGGACCTGGCCGACGCACTGAACAACGGACGTATCTACGCCGCCGGTGTGGATGTGCTCTCCCAGGAACCTCCCCGCGCCGACAACCCGCTTCTCACCGCCCGCAACTGCTACATCACCCCGCACATCGCCTGGGCCAGCACCGCCGCCCGCGAACGGCTGATGCAGATTGCCTTGGACAACGTAAAGGCCTACCAGGAAGGCAAGCCCATCCACGTGGTGAACAAATAGGTCGGATTTCGAAAGCCATGTTTACAACGCCCAAGTGGCACTTTACGTCGCCCAAGTGGCACTTTACGTCGCTCAAGTGGCACTTTAGCCGGCTCAAGTGGCTGTTTGCCCTGCTTAAAGAAGATGTTTGCAACGTTTAAAGAAGACGTTTGCAACGCTTAAAGAAGATGTTTGCAACGCTTAAAGAAGACGTTTGCGCTGCTTAAAGAGGACGTTTGCGCTGCTTAAAGAAAATGGTTAGTGGTTAATGATGAGTGTACATTTATTAACCATTAACCACTAACCATTAACCACTTCACCAATTATCATCAACCTGCCTTCACGCCTTCACGCCGTTTCAACCGTCTGAAAATGAATGAGATTTGGTGAAACATCGGGCGTGAAAGGGGTGAAAGATTGAAAGATAAGACACTTACCAGGTCCAGTTTGCCTCGTTCCAAGAAGCCTCCACGGCATCCTCCACATCATCGGGCAAGTTACAGAAGAAGTCGAGCCCCGTATTCTTTTCCAGCTCGTCAATGCTGACCGCATAGGTCTTCATCACATCCGACGGCACGAAGTTGTCGTATTCATACCCATAATCATCCCGGTGTTCCATCCAGAAACCGATGGCGTGGTATTCACTCCCCTTTTCGCTAAGCACGGCCATGAAATAATACTTGGGGCAAGCCAGCCCTTTCTTGGTGAAACCATTAGCATCCGTCTGAGGCAAGACGCCGTCATTACCGTTACGGGTGCCCGTAAAGTTCACCAGTAACTGGTCGAGCGTACCACCCTTGGCCACATACACCTTATCGTAGGCATTGGAACGCGCCCAGTCCTGCACCAATATTTCGAACGACGCCCAGAAGCCTCCGTTGAAGGAACTCATCTGCGGGCTCATATTGCTGTAATAGAAAGTCTGTTCATTGGCCTCCTTTGAATAGACCCGATCCTCGGACGCACACAAGTGACCCTTGTCGAAACCGTCACTCTTATGATCGTTTTCCTCGGGACATATTCCGGGCAGTTGCGGGTCAAGATTCCAGGCATCAGTACGACTTACATTCTTTTGCACGGTTACCGCATCGAAACTGAAAGCCACCCAAGCCGAATGGCGTTTGCTTTCCACCCATTCCAGCGCATAATTCATGATTTCCGCATCATTATGAGTCACGCTGTGCTCCACGTAGATGTTTTCCGGATTGAGATGAGGCATAGAGTAGTCGGTAACAAACTTCTTACCCTCTATGGGCGCGTTGGCATTGACGTTTCCCTCAGTAGGGTCACGCTCCTCTGTGCTGTCTTCAATGTATTCTATTCCCACGCTATTCCCGTCTATATAGGCGATGCGCAATTTCAGATAAGTGTAAAGCAGAATAGAGGTGTGACGCACCCAGTAGCATTTTCCTTCTGCAATGGCAGCCGAAGGCATCCATTCGCCTGTAGCCGTCATTTCAGTCATTTCGTCCAGCCTCAGTTTATCGCTTTCCAGGAAATGGTACGACTCCCCAATCAACGCTCCGTCTTGCAGATAGAGCGGGTCGGACAAATTTTCCGGCGTCAAGGTATTAAAACCTTGTGCCGCACTCTCATAGCCTTTCAATTCATAGAACGTAGAACCGGTGATAGTAGGTTGCGTATTATCCACGGGGAGCGTTTCGCTTCCTGCATCATCTCCACACGACGTCAGGCAGAAGAGAAACAAGAGAAATACGCATAAGAGATTTTCCTTTTTCATAACCTTAATGATAAAAAAAGAGGTAAAAGAGGATAATTCCCCTTCTACCTCTTACTGATTTATACACTATTATTCCTGGATAGACAATTCTTTGATTTCAGCCGTTACAGCAGATTCCGCATCACTCTTGTAGTGGAAGGCAAGATAAATCTTTTGTCCCACGTACGCGCTCAAATCAATATTTTCAACCGTGACGAAAGTCCATGAATCGCCTGCGGGCCATCCTTTAACTTCCAGTTTATTCCATGCTGCGGTAGTAGCGTCACCACTGTAATTGGTCGAAATATTCACAGTGAGATAATCATCCACCGTTTTGGCTTTCAGATAGTTGATGGCTACATCAAATTTCAAGGTCGGAGCTACGGCTTTGCTCAAATCTATCTGCGGTGATACCAGCCAGCTTTCCGTATTCTTGTTGCCACCGGAGTAACCGGAAGCTTTCCAACCGTATGAATTGTCAAGCTGCCAGATATAGCTCAAGCCATCAAGAGCAACGTCTTGTGTAGTAAATCCGCCGCTCTCGCCATCCAGCAACGTAGACGAGTAGTAGACTTTGGCTTCTACCCACTCACCTTCCGACTTCAAGAATACGATAGATGCTTGTTGTGCCACAGTAGTCATTGTCCAGTTTGCACCGTCGTAAATGAATTCCGTAGCTACGATGTTGCCATTGTTGTTAGCGTAAACCACAGCTACGATATCATCGGCACCGGCATACGGATAAGCCTGCTTCAGGTAAATAGGCAATGTTTCTTCCGGATAACGAATAGTGGTGTAGCCAATCTTATCATAATCGGCGGGTTGCAGCACGGCAATGTCTGCATCGTCTGTCTCATAAGCTCTCCAGTTGCTTCCGTCGTAACGATAAACGGCAGAAGTGTTCGGAGTAACGGCAGCACGTGTGCTGGCAGCAGCCATGAGAGTTGACGGATAATCAGTTACCACCCACATGGTAATCTGCTCTACAGAGCCATAACGGAAAGCCTCATCGATGGTGAAGTAAGGCAAAGTGGCATCCGCAGCGATTTCAAAGGCAGGAGACACGATATAAGATTCTGTCTCGTGATTAGTATTATTCACATAACCACTTGCTTTCCAGCAACCATAGCGGTCATCCAGCCCCCATACATAGTTGAGTCCTCCCAAATTCACGTCATAAGTGGTAAAATTACCACCATCAGCCAGTGAATTGGCATAATAAACATTTCCATTAATCCGATCTGCCGCATACGAGCCGAAAGAATAAGAAGCCGTTCCTTCACCGTTGACATAATAATTCAACTTAACGCTCTTGTTTTTCTCCACATTCCTAATGGCAAAGAGGTCAGCACCGCCTACAGAGGCAATCGTCCAATCAAAGCCGGCTCCTTCCACAGCATCAGCCATGTTGAAACTATCATAGTTGCCAGACATGTAGATGTATTTGCCCAAAGCATTCCGCAACGTGTATCCGGTTTCAGTAGCCCCAACAGTTATCACATAATAAGCCGCGTCACCCGCACTTATTACTCCATCATTGTTTACAGCAATGGGATCGGGATACATATAGCCATAACCATAACTGTCATTTGTTAAACGGCCAAAAGGATAGTAATTACCGTCTACACCCAGAGAGGCGATGACATAATCACCGGCACCGGTGAAGTCGTCTTCTGTAGCCAATTTCTTAAACGATCCATCTTCCTGTTTGGCAAACAGATACACATCGAGATAGGGAACAGCCAAAGCCTTGAAATTCTTCAGCTCCCAAGTCGGACCTCCGGTCGTAGTACTGGTATATCTGAAAGCGACATTAATCGTTTGTCCCTTATAGGCCGACAAGTCAACGGGACCCACATTCACAAAATTCCAGTTGCTACCCGCAGAACGCACCGGAATAGAAGTGATCTGCGTCCAAGTCGGCTCAACGGGTTCTTCACCACTACCGCCTATGCTCGGCTCTGTGCCGGAGTATGCGTAGTTCACCAAGAGCATGTCGCCTTCCTTGGCGTCCGGATTGGCTTCGCTTAAGATAGCAGGTATCTGTCCCACAGTAGAGGGTGAAAGATAATTGGCGGTCACCCGGTCGCCCCAAACAGCCTTGTAGTCGTCCGAATCAAGGTTGTAATTCTTGATATTGCTGAAGTCGTTCAGATAACCCGGCAAATTCTCATACTCCTTATAATAGATGGTTGCTTTCGAGCCGTCATCGTAGTAGGGGAATAGTTGATTAAGGTAAGCGGGTAAATACCAAGCGGCCTGAGCGTTCTCGGTAAAGTATTCATTGTCCTTTACATCTTCCAAGGCCTTATAGAAAACAGAATCTGTAGGATCTTTGGACAGGGCAATGTTCTTATTAGCCTCTATGCCGGCAATGGTGCCGTAATCGGTCGAAGCCAAATACAAAGTATCGTTACCTACATCAGTAGGATGTGCCAACTCATCGAAGCCGGGGAAATGCTCTTCGTTGTAGTCGCAACTTGCCACGGTGAGCGCAGCGGTTGCGAATAAACTATATAATAAATATTTTGTTCTCATAATCAGTTTCCATTATGTTTAGAAGTTGAATTTCAGTCTTACGGAGTACGTACGTCCCCAACCGTAGAACACGCGTTCCACGTCTTCCCAGGTGCTTCCGTCCCAAGCATCGGCAATGTATTCCTGGTCGAACAGGTTGTTGATGTTACCGCTCAGCGTAGCACGAACCTTACCGAAGTCGAAGGTATAGCCGGCGTTGAGATCGAACACATGGTAAGAAGGCACTTGCCAAGGCTTACCTACAATATACTCTTCACCCACTTTGGCATTACCGGCCTCAATGTCATAGTCTGCAAAGAGACGGGCGGCAAAGTTCCAATCTAAGCCGATGCGCAGGCCCTTCAACGGACGTACCGTCACGCCCAAAGCAGCTGTAGTCTGTGCAGAACCACCGACAGAAACATTATCCATACGGATTTGATAACGATACTTCTGAGCTTCGTTCATATCGGCAATAGGTTCCTGACCGGCCGCAGGTACAATCTGACCGGCCGAATTGAACATGTATCCGGTGGCCAGTCCGTCCCAGCGCCAGTCACCCCAGGAGAACATGCCGTCGAGGCTGAACCAGCGGGTGGGGCGGTAGTTGAAGTCAAGCTCGATACCCATGTGCTTGGCATTGGCGCCGGTCATGTTGAGGGTGTAGCGTTCGCCGCTGCGGCCGGTCTGGCTGTCGTAGAGGCTCTTGTCCATCCACTGGGTGTAGTAGGCGTTGACGTTGGCTGCGAAGACGCGGCTGCGGAAGCCGTAGCCCACTTCGAAGGACATGACCTTTTCGTTGAAGGCGTCGGGGT
>CALUFR010000018.1 GCA_944319875.1 uncultured Bacteroides sp. | reverse complement strand
ATAAGCCATCGGGAAAACGCCTTATCATTGCTGATATCGGTCTTTTTGAGCCTTTATGGCGAATTGTTCAACGCAACTGATATTTTAAATTGAAAACTTATATGCCATCAGATGAACTTGGGTGGAGACACTATAGTGGTTTTGCACCCTGTATTATAACTCAAACTAACGTTCTCGGACGGCCTGGGGGGGGTCCCCTTCGGGATTGCTGTTTCATAATTCGGTATGTGTTTATGTGGTTATTCTACTTCTTCGTTGCTGATGCCCGGGTCACCTTGTTGTATGCGTGCTTCCACTTGTAGCAGGTGTTTCCGCATTTCTTCGGCAGTGTATTGACAGGGAGCGTTCTCTCTACTTTCTTTAATCAGTCTTTCGCCCAGCCAGCGTTTGCTGTCCGCACTGAGCGGCTGTAGCATCTGCAGGATGCCTTCGAGTGATACGGTTGCGTTCATAATCGGTTTCTCCTTTCGTGTTGATAACTGCCCACAAAGATAGGGATTTACATCGGAAATGCAAGGGGCGGGGCGGATTATCAGCGGGCTTTCTCACGCCCCTCGTGCTCCCTCCAGATTTCTTCCGCCAGGTAGCGGTCGCTCCGGCAATGCAGGTCGGCAACCCCTTCCTCTATCAGCTGTGCCGTGTCCGAGGAATAGAATATATCCATTGCTTCGCTCAGGGAAAGTGCGTGCATTTCGCTCATCGCTTGGATAATCCGCGCATACTTGGCGTCCAGCAGGGTACGTTTGGCTGCATCGTTCATAATTTCACGCTTTCTATAAAAGTTAAACATCGTTCCAGCATCTGTTCCGAGCGAATGCACAACTGCATATTGGGACGCTCGTAGACTAAACGGCTTAAGGCTTCTGTCTCTGTGATGTCACCTGCAAAATAGAGGTCGAGCGTGCGGAACACCTTGTCATCGGCAATACCTCCGATTACCAGGTCGTATTCCGGGACAGGTTCCCCCTGCCTGCACTTTAAGACGTAGTCAAGCCACTGCTTGTCGTACCGCTCGAAGCGAAGGACATTCCATGATGCTTCATCGTAACGGAAGTCATAGACATTGAGCCACGCATTGCTGCCGCGGCGCAGGAAACGCCCGGCGTACTTCTCGGCCTGTTCTTTCAGCGTGGTCACATAAAAACCGGGACCGAAGTCAAGGTAAGCGCGTGAATGACGGGTATCGGGCTTTTTGACCTCCACAGGCGAAGAATGATAAACCTTCATGCTTCCAACGCTCCTTTCTCTTTCATATAGGCAATAAGGTCGTCCATCAGATAATCTTTGCCAAACGTATGCAACACGTCATAAGAAGATACGATATATCCGGCCAATATACCTGATGTCTTCAGTCGATTGTACACATCGCGCTGGGACAGCCCAAGACGTTGCGACAGATTGCCAATGCAAAAGGTGACGAAATCCACAACATTCATATTCATGCTTTCATCCTTTCTCTTTTATTTTATTGATGTGCTACAAAGATAGGGATTTACATCGGAAATGCAAGGGGCGGGACGGATTATCAGCGGGCTTTCTCGGCCTCCAGCTCCAGGGCGGCGGCTTCCCACTCGTCCATCACCCGGTCCAGCTGCTCCTTCAGTTTGCGGTGCTGCTCGTAGAGGCTCATGTCCGAGGCTCCTTCGGGCGTGGCCAGCTTCTGCTCCAGGATGGCGATGGCGGCTTCGGTCTGGTTGATTTCCGCTTCGCAGTCGGCCACGCGGCGCTCCAGCTTCTTCAGGCGTTTGTTGCGCTCCTTCTGCTCTTCGTAGGAGAGGCGGGCGGCGGAAGCTTCCTTGGACGCGGTGTCCGGTGCGGAGGTCGCGGCAGACGGGGAAGAGGGTTTCTGCAATTCGTTCAGGTTGTCTATCTGCTTCTTTTGCAGGAAGTCATAGATGCCGCCGAGGTGTTCCTTGACCAGCCCGCCGCCAAACTCGTAGACCTTGGTGACCAGCCCGTCGAGGAAATCGCGGTCGTGGCTCACGACGATGACCGTGCCTTCAAAGCCCGCGATGGCTTCCTTCAGGATGTCCTTGGAACGCATGTCCAGGTGGTTGGTCGGTTCGTCCAGGATGAGGAAGTTCACCGGCTCCAGCAGCAGCTTTATCATCGCCAGGCGGGTGCGCTCGCCTCCGCTCAGCACCTTAACCTTCTTCTCGGAGGCCTCTCCGCCAAACATAAAGGCGCCCAATATATCGCGGATCTTCAGGCGGACGTCGCCCACGGCCACGCGATCGATGGTGTCGAACACCGTGAGGCTCTCGTCCAGCAGTTGGGCCTGGTTCTGGGCGAAGTAGCCTATCTGCACGTTGTGGCCCAGGGTGAGGCGTCCGGTGTAGTCGCTTATCTCGCCCATGATGCACTTCACGAGGGTGGACTTTCCTTCGCCATTCTTGCCCACGAAGGCCACTTTCTCGCCCCGGTTGATGGTGAGGTTCACGTCGTGGAACACTACGTGGTCGCCGTATGCCTTGCGGACGTCCTCGCAGATGACGGGGTAATTGCCGCTTCGGCTGCTGCACGTGAACTTCAGGCGCAGGGCGGAGGTGTCTTCTTCGTCCACTTCCACCCGCTCCAGCTTCTCCAACTGCTTGATGCGGCTCTGCACCTGCACGGCCTTGGTCGCCTTGTAGCGGAAACGCTCGATGAAGGCTTCGGTGTCCTCTATCTGCTTCTGCTGGTTCTCGTAAGCCCGGAGCTGTTGCTCGCGGCGTTCCTTGCGAAGCTTGACAAACTCGTCATACTTCACCTTATAATCATAGATGTGTCCGCAGGAGATTTCGATGGTGCGTGTGGTGACGTTGTTCAGGAAGGCGCGGTCGTGGCTCACCAGCACCACGGCATTGGCCCGCGTGGCGAGGAATTGTTCCAGCCACTGGATGCTCTCAATGTCGAGGTGGTTCGTAGGCTCGTCCAGCAGGAGGACGTCGGGGCGTTGCAACAGGAGCTTGGCCAGCTCGATGCGCATGCGCCATCCGCCGGAGAACTCACTCGTGGGGCGGTCGAAGTCCGTTCGCACGAAGCCCAGGCCCATCAGCGTGCGCTCCAGTTCGGCATGGTAGTTGGTGCCGCCCATCATCAGGAAGCGGTCGTTCTCGTGCGTGAAGCGTTCGATAAGCTTCTGGTAGTCCTCGCTCTCGTAGTCGGTGCGGTTGGCCAGCTCCCGGTTCATGCGCTCGATGTCGGCCTGTAGTTCGCGGATGTGGCTGAAGGCCTGTTCCGTCTCCTCCATCACCGTGCGGCTGTCTGCCAGTTTCATCACCTGGGGCAGGTAGCCGATGGTACAGTCACGGGGCACGGAGACGGTACCTGCCGTAGGCTGTTGCAAGCCCGCCAGTATCTTGAGCATGGTGCTCTTGCCCGCTCCGTTCTTGCCCACGAGGGCGATGCGGTCTTTTTTGTTTATCACATAAGAAACGTCTTCAAACAGAGGTGTGGCGTTGAATTCCACTTTCAGTCCTTCTACAGATATCATGGGGTCAATGTTTTTTCTCGTTTAAGTCTGCAAAGGTAGTGCAAACCGAGAGAAGCGCAAAGCGGAAAACAAAGTTTTCAAGTTTTCGATTCCGAGGTGCAGCCTATTTTATTTAAAGGTAATGATTAATCGTATATGATACAAATAAGACAAACCGGACAGAAGCTCTCGAAAGCCCTGCCCGGTCTGCCTATCTAAGCGTATAAACTTTTTGGTTTAAAATAACTTCTCCGGGTATTCGCCGGCATCAACCAAAGCCTTGATTTTGGCTACCGTGTCCGGACGGTCTTCGGGATAGGTGACGCCGAACCATTTGCTGGTCGTGTCAAGTACCTCGACCGTGGCGGTGCCGTCGTTGATGAGTTTGTCTACCAGTAGCGGGATGAAGAATTCGCTCTTCAGGTTTTCCATGTTTTTCGGGTCTGCCAGGAAGTTCTTGAAATATTCTTGGCTGTGGACGAAGTAGTCCGGCGTGAAGCCCCAGAAGTTCATGCTGACGGGAGTCGTGTCCGGTGTGGCTACCCATTGGTCGTTCTCATCCAGATATTTCACTTCGCCATCCATGCGCTGTATCTTGGTACGCTCTACGACGGAGGTCAGCAGGTGCTGTTCGTTCGTGCCGCAGATGCCGCGGGATACGGTGCCGCTCTCGCTCAGCGTATTGCCTACGCGGAAGCCGACCATGGCATACGTGTTCTTGGAGCCTTCGGGCAGGGCGGACAAGAACTTACCCATCACCTGGAAAGAGTCACGGCCGTAGAAATCATCGCAGTTGATGACGGCAAACGGTTCTTTGATAACGCTTGCACCCATCAGTACAGCGTGGTTCGTACCCCAAGGTTTCGTGCGGCCTTCGGGGCAGGTGAAGCCTTCGGGCAGGGCGTCGAGCGACTGGAATACCAGTTCGCAGGGGATATGGCCTTCATACTTGGAAATGATTTTCTGGCGGAAGTCCTGTTCAAAGTCCTTGCGGATCACGAAAACGAGTTTGCCGAATCCGGCTTTGATGGCATCGTAGATGGAATAATCCATGATGGTTTCACCGTTAGGACCCAGTCCGTCCAATTGTTTCAAGCCTCCATAGCGGCTGCCCATGCCGGCAGCCAGTAAGAAAAGAGTAGGTTTCATAATGAATTAATTATTTAATGGTTCGTATGTTTTGTGTTTTTGACCCACAAATGTAAGAAATAAACGGCAGGATGAGGCAGAAAATGATACATTCTTTCACGATATCGTACAATTTTCTTCTAAAACGGGTAACCGATGGCGAAATGCAGCGCCAGACCATCCTTGAATTTGCCGATGTTGTAATATCCGCCGCGGTTTAGCTTGGACGGATCGTGAAGGCCCACACCGCAGTCGAGGCGGAAGACGAGGAACTCCAGGTCATAGCGCAGACCAAACCCTGTGCCCAGGGCTATCTGTTCAGGAAATTTCTTTAGCGAGAAAGTGCCGTCGGGGCGTCCCTCGTCAGCGCGGAGTAGCCAGACATTGCCGGCATCGAGGAAGACAGCGCCGTGCAGGTCACTGATGATGCGGAAGCGGTATTCCACATTTGCTTCGAAGCGGATGTCGCCCACATGGTTGATGAAGCCATACTTGTCGGTCTCCTCGTTGGCGGGGGCATATCCACCGGGACCGATGCTGCGGGCGGCGAAAGCACGGACGCTGTTGGCACCGCCGATGTAGAACTGCTCTGTGTAGGGGGCGGAGAGCATGTTGCCGTAAGACCAGACACAGCCTGCCGCTACGCGTGCCGCTACAGACTGGTTGCGGTCGATGCGGTAGTTGTAGCGGAATTCGGTGTTAAGTTTGGCAAACTGGGCGAAGGGTACTCCCATAAGCCGTTTGTCTTGTTTGCTGAAGGGTTGTCCCAGCACCTGATAGAGGCAGGAGGTCAGGTTGCCAGCCGAGGTTAGCGTGGTTTGCCACCAGTGAGTACCCCGGCGTCTCCTGCGCACCGGAGCGTCATCATACGTATAGGTGTATTCCATGGCAGGAATGAACTGGTCGCGCAGGCTGACGTAAAGGGCGGGGTTCTCTTCCTGTAGGTCAAGGAAGGCCTCGGTAGGGTCGCGCAGCACGTTGAAAGTCAGGCGGAAGGGAGTTAGGCTATGTTTGCTCGTGGATTTCGGTTGGAAATCGTAGGTTGCGTTGCCGCCGAAGGCCAGAAGCTTGTAGTACTTGGCGCGGTTCATTTGGTCAGCATAGAGACGGAAGGTGGTCGTAGCGGGGAAGTCATATTCGCGGTCACCCATGCGGGGGAATACCACGCGTGGGAATACGAGTGAGGTGGAGATGCCGTATTCGTAGCTGTTCATCTTCGAAGAGCCTCCTCCTCCTGTCTGCCACTCATACGAGCCTTTCAGCTCCACATTCCAGCTCTCGCCACCACCGAATACGTTGTGTTTCGTCAGTGTAAAGGCCGCACCGGGTCCTACCTGGTTATTGCTCTTCATCTTGACGTTGAAATCCAGTTCCGCGTCGTAGGGCTTGTCCAAAGCCAGGCGGATGTTCACATCAAGGGTGTCGGACACAAAAGCCGTATCGCGTGGATTGAACTGCATCTCCGTATAACGGAAAATCCCTACATTGGCCAGGCGTTCCTGCACACGGGTCTGGCGATACAGGCTGTACAGATTTTCTGCCGAACGTTGACGGCTGATGCCGGCACTGTCCTCCACCTGCCGTTTATGCCGGTAGCCTTTATAGTCTATCCAGCGGTATAACATATTGGGGCGTACACGCAGTTTGTCATGATAATAGATGCGCACGCCTTTATAGTCCAGGCTGTCGTTGGGTTCTTCTCCATTCTTACCCAGCAATTGCACCGTTTTCCGTCCCAGATAGAAAGGCTTCTCGGCCACAGCCGGCATACCGGGCACGGGCATCATACGCATGCTGACATGTCCGCCTGGTACTTGTGTCGTGTCTGCCTGGTAGGTCAGGTAGTCGGGACGGAAATAATACCGGCCTACATTGCGCAGCAAGGTACTGATACGTGTCCGCTCCCCATCCAAATCCAATACGTTGAACTGTTCGCCGGGACGGATGAGCGAGCGGCGGCGTCCCATCTTGATGATGCGTTCCGTATTGGGGCTGAATCCCAGGTATTCTACCGTATCAATCACGTACGGGTTGCGCATGTCTACCGTATATTGCAACTTGGCTTTCAAGGAGTCTTTGGGATTGATGAAAGTCTCATAACTGACTGTGCCGTTGAAATAGCCGTAGTCACGCAAGAGGTTGGAGGCCGCCTTGACGCGGATATCCGGATTGACGGATGACATCAATACGGGCTTGGCGGCAAAACGGTTGAATATCCATTTACCCAATCCTTTCTCATATTTCACAAATCCATTATAGACCCATAAACCGAAAGGGAAGGGGATGCGCACCGTAGAACTGCCCAACAATGAATTATTAGGAGCGGTGGCCAGAGCCGCTTCCACTTCTTCAAGGGCGGTCTCACCCACGGAGGTCGGAACCGGATTGGTGATTACCATCGGCTTTTGCCCCGTATAAAGGATTTCTCCTTCCGGCAAGTTCTTGGTGGTTGAGCAGGCGGCCAACACACACAGCAAAATAATATGAAACAGTACTTTCTTCATTCCCCTTCTCGTCTCTTACGGAATATAAACAATTCACTCAACTTGTCCATCTTGCGGCGAAGCACAAGACCGACCCCCGTTTCTGTAATCTCGCCATCAAGCACGCTTTCGTAATTCTTATTGTGGAAAGCGCGGATGTAGCGTGTCCCCGAAGCGTCAAGTCTGTATTCAACCGATACATTATCGATAAACGACTCCACGTCATTGGTCGCATTGGCACCGGTAGAAACCTTTCCGCCAATGATAATCTGTACCCGGTCATTGAAAAGCCGCTGCGCATACCGGAAGCTGTAATCCGTTTGTTTGTCACCCGTCTCGGCTGAAGTACGGTCTTCGATGCCGACACTGATACTTGCGCCTTTTACGCCTCCTGCCAATGCGTTAATCTGGCTTTGCAGCACACTGTTTAATGCGCTGCCCATGGTCAGTCCGCCTCCTTTTCCGCTATTGTTCAGATAGATGCCGGTAGCCATCATGGTAATGGCCTGCTTGCTTCGTTCTTCAGCCCCCATGGCCTGAAGCTGGTTTTCTACTGTGGCGTCCTCTGGAGCTGCAATGTCAAATATCAGTTCCGGACTTTCCAACCTTCCGCTCAAAGCGATTGACACATCAAAATTCACCATGCGCGAACCGCTCCCGTCATCGCCTTCGGAAACGGATGCCCGCATACGCTCCTGCGCTTTCAGGCTCAACGTGGGATTCATGATATCTCCGCGCCAGTCTACGTAACTGCCGTTGACTATCTGGAATTCTTTCAAGGGGATAACCGGCAATGAGAACTTCATGATTCCGCCACTGAACGTATAACGCCCGGTGAGGCTCATGTCCCCTTGCGGGGTCAGTTGCAAAGACAAGTCACCTCCTCCTTCCAACTCGATGAACTGGCTCCGGTCCGGACTGAGGTCGGCACGCAAACGCACGGCATCATCAATATGGACGGACAACAACATGTCCAGCCCTCCCAAAGGCACATTACCTGCTTGGACTGTGCCGGTCGCCGTTGTATCGTTGAATGACACGAAGGAAACAAGTCCGTCCAGACGATCTTCCACTGCCAGGGGCGAATCAGTCAATACGTAGGTGACGTCTGTCGAACCAAGCAGATTCATGTTGCCACGCATTCTCAGGGCATCGAGCGGACCCTGTACCGTTCCCAGCAAGTCTACCAACACCTTGCCGTAAACCTGACTTTCCCGTGTCCGTTTGGCGTTGAGCAGGGTGTAGTTGAGTGCCTGAAGGGTCAGGTTGGCGGTGGGGCGTTCCATATTGCGGAAATCTACGTAACCGTCTATGGCAAACGGGTTGGAACTTGTGGTGTAGATGGAGAATTTGTCGAATTGCAGGCGGTTGTTGTCAAACCGGATGGGTCGGCGGTCCAGCCAGTAGCGGGACCCCAGCATCTTGACGAATACGGACGCACTGTCCAATGACAGACTGCCGTCCAGTTGAGGCTCTTCCATTGGACCACTGATAGCCAGGTCTCCGTTGGCTTTTCCGCTCAACGTGGCCATTTGGTCGGGAACGAAAGCGTTGGCGATGGACAGAGGTAGCCCCGTTATGCTTGTGTTGATGTCCAGCACTTCTTTGTCTCCCTGTTGGCTTAGGGAGCCGTCTGCGGTCAGTACATCTTGGTTGTTGAAGAGGAGATAAGTGCTTAGATAGTGTGTACTGTCCTCGCTTGGCAGCCAGGTGGCTCCCAGGCCGATATCACCTACAGGCTGATTTTCATAAGTCAGCGATTGTACGTTGGCTTCGGCTGCCACTTGTAGGGAATGCTCGGTTTGGATGTAGTTGGCCTCAGCTGAGAACAGACCGCTTATCTGGGGCAGATAAGGAATGACCCGGCTCAGCTGCTCCAGTCGGAAGCGGCTCAGCTCCACGTTGATGTTCTGCAAGGAGACAGTGTCTTTACGGTTGGAAAGCATCTTGAAACACAGGCCGTCGTCGCTATCCATGTCTACATTTGCATAGACGCGCATGTTTTTGTGGAGGTAGATCCAGTTGGCCTGATCTGCAAAGCTGAATCGGCGGTAGGCTATAATGGGATGTTCCGGTATCAGGTTCAGCAAAACACCGTTCCCTTTGCCGTTTCCTTCGCTCAAGGGGCGTGCGTTGAGGCCAAACAGGATGCCTTTCTCGCCTTTGTCATCCTCGAAGTCCAGTGTCAGCTCTGCATCCTCGCTTCGTATTTCGCCTGTCAAGGTGGAGCGGAAAGCGAACTGTGGATTACGGGGCGTGTTGATGACGCCGCTTTGCAGTCTGATGCGTGTGGTATCTTGATGAATGGCCAGGTAGAGCGTATCCAGTTGGAGGGAATCCGTACGCAGGCCTTCAACAGACGCCCTCCCGTTGATGCCCCGCTTCGGTGTGAAGCCGAAGCTCAGTCTCAGCGCGTTGAAACCCATGTGATGCTGCGCCAGGAGCGCATTTGCCGGATTGTTCCGACCTGCCTTGATATACATGCCTGCCGATGGAAGCGCGCGCCGCAGGGCGGCATGATCCAGCTTGCGGTCTTCTATTTGTTTCATCAGGATTTCGGCAAACCGGTTGCTTTGTTCCATCAGGTGATTGACGGTGCCTCGGGCACGTACCCAGAGGTTCATGTCGCCGGCTTCCATCTCCATTCTTACCGTGTCGCGTCTCACTTCGGCTTCCAGGTTGAATGCCATCGGTTGTGTGAGTGGAGCGGATATCAGTCCCAGCTCATGCAGCCCGACGTCGGCTACGTCCATTCGTAAATGGCCGTCCATATATTTTCGTCCGAGGTGTATGCCGGCGTCAGCGTTCATCCTCAGTAGGCTGTTGTCGCTGGACAATTGGGCGGTGGCCAAGGCTGATTTCAGACTGGCTTTCAGACCGATGTCAGACAGGTGCCAATGTCCGTATTGAAGGCCGTCCAACCTGACTGTCAGGTCGGCTCGGGTATGGGGGGATTGGATGTCCGTACCTTTTCCTTGGGCCTTTGCATGCATGGTTAGGGTATAGAGGCTGTCTTTGGGCAGAAAGTGCTGGAGTTGCAGCGAGTCGATGCTTAGGTCAGCGTGGTAGGCTTCCGATGTCAGGTCATACGATGCGTCCAGCGCCATAAGACCTTTGCCTTCGTTCAGCTTCAGTTGAGTGGACAGGCGACTTCCCTCCAACCCGATGTGAGCGGTCAGATTCATGCTGTCGGGAATGGTCAGGCTGCCGTCGTCCGTTGAATCGGCCAGGGCGGTAAGAAAACCGATCTCTTGTGTCTGCATCTCCAAATCCAAACTGGCTGCACGTTTCAGACTGTCCGTCACTTGCCACAATTCGCCTCCTCCCCTCAGGGAAAAAGCTCCCGGCAGGTCTGCCATGAATCGTGAAATCTGCATCTGGCTCAGATTGCCTTCCGTACCGGCCCGTATCGTCAGGGGACGGAAGGGATATGCTTCCTTGAATTTCTCCGTCAGACCGTCGGCAAACAGCATGACGTCCTGCTTGCCTACGTATGCGTCGATATAGGCTGATAGGCGGCTGGTGGTAGGCTTCTCTATGAGCTTCCAGTAGGCTTGCGCTCCCAGCTTGATTTCACTGTGGGGGGTAAGCAGATGGAGTTTGGGTATCCGTATCAGGCTGGAATCGGCACAGATACGTCCGCTCAGCGATGAGAGGCTGAGGCCTGAACGTTCGTTCATGGAGCCTTCCCGGATGATGGCATTCAGATTCCGCCCATGATAAAGGACAGAGTCGATGCCGATGCGGATGTCACGCAAGGCAATGTGGGAAGCGTCAAATCCCTTGGCCACTTCTCGTATTCCCGTGTCATAGCGGAGCGATGCTCCTGACAGCAGAAAGCGCCTCCAGCCGTAGAGCTGTTTCCCCAAGTCTGCTTCAGCATGGATAATGCCCAGTTCCGTAATGGATGCGGATAAGGTCATCGTATCTTGCGGCATGGCCAATGAGGCAGCTATATTCTTCAGATGCAAGTTTTGTAAAAGCACCTTCCATTTTATGGGCGTTGAAGTCGTGTCTTCAGGTTCGGAGGCGAGGGTGTCCGTCAACAGAACTTGAATTTGCGAATTTTCCAGTTCCACATCGTTGAGTATCACTTCCTCGGCCGGAAGGTCTATACCATGGCTTCTTAAGAAGAAACGTCCTAAATGACCTTTTATCCGCATGCCTTCCAACAGGTCGGAGGAATTGACGGTAACATCGGTCAGGGTGATATTGTTGATCTCCACTTTGCCCTGAAGCAATGGCCAGGCTTGTATGCGCACGTCCAAACTGTTCAAATTGAGCAGCGTATCAGGATGAATGTCGCCCGTATGTAAGGAATCCGCAGGGAGCAAGACTCTGACACCCTGCACCAGCAGGTTGAGCGGAAAACGCAGGCCGATGCGCTCAACGGTGATATGCATACCTGTCGCCTCGGAAGCCAGGGTAGTGGCTTGCTTGCGCAGGAGGTTTTGCACGGGCGGAATGTAGAGCAGCACCATCAGCAGGATGAATAGGGCGATGGGGGTTAGCATCACCCAAAGCATTGCCCGTAACCACTTTCCCGGCTTTTTCTCCTTCTTAGCCGTATCTTCTATGGACTTTTCCGATGTCACGATTTGCTGTTTTTTTGGAATACAAAGTAAACAATTTCTGATGAAAAAAGCGGCTTTCTGCAGCGTAAATATTGTGTTAGTCGTTTGGCAGAGGAACTTTTTTCAACACATCCCGGGTCTGTCGCAAGGCAGCATGTATCTTTTTTCCTATTTCGTTCGAGAAAGGAATGTCTGCCGAGGCTTCCAGTTCCCTGAGTATGGCGACCAGTTCCTCCGCTTCCAGTAGGATGAAAAGCGGGATCATTTTGTGGGCCACGGCCGCCGCTTTTGAGGTATCGGCTTTGTCCAGTGCCTCTTCCAGGCGTTCGATGTTCAGTCGTGTTTCGTTGACGAAGCTTTCGAGGATGGAGTGTGAGGCCTCCGGGTCATCATCCGTGAATGCGGTCAAGGCTGCGAAATTATACTTTCCCTTTGTTTTTGTAGGTTCGGCTTGTTCCCGCTCTTGGGGTAGGGGAGCTTGCGTCAGTTCGGCCAACAGCTCTGCCACGGTGAACGGTTTATGCAAACAGCCGGAGAATCCGTGTGCGATGAACTCCTCGCGTTTCATGTCGCTACGGGCTGTGACGGCAATGACAGGGATGGTACGTGCCTGAGGAATGTTGGACGCACGTAGCAAATTCAGCAAATCAAAACCGTTGATGGCGGGCATCTGCACGTCGGTGAGCAGAACGTCGAAGTCTTGGGTGCGAAGAGCTTCGAACAGCTCGTCCACCTGCTGACAGCATACAGATTCCAGTCCGCTCTGTTTCAGCATGGCGGCGGTCAGGGTCAGCTGGATGCGGTCGTCGTCGATGAGGATTATTTTCTTTTGTATTGGGAGAGCCGGCGCGTCGGTCCTGCCTGCCGGTGATTTTTCCGTTTGGGCAGTGTCGTCAGCCGTGTCGTTGTTGTTCTGCACAGGGTAGATGGGCACACGCAACGTGAAGGTACTGCCCTGTCCCGGTGTGCTGTCCACCTCGATGCTTCCTTCCAGCAGCTGCACCAGCATGCGTACGATGGAAAGGCCGAGGCCGAATCCCTCCTTGCCTTGTGCGCCCGGCAGGCGGGTGAATTCCTGGAAAATGCGTTCACGGTCGTTCGGCTCTATACCTTTGCCTGTATCTGTGACGGATACGACCAGCTGACGCTGTTCGTAACCAGCCTTCAGAGTGATGCTTCCTTTCTCTGTGAACTTCACGGCGTTGGACAGCAGGTTGTTGATAATCTGGCGCAGCCGTAGCGGGTCGCAGATATAAGTTCCTTCCAGTTCGGGCGCCGTCTCGCAGTATAAAGCCAGCCCTTTGGCGGTCGTCAGTGGCTCAAAGCTCACTCTTATCTCGTCCAGCAGACGCGCCGGATGGAAGCTGACGCGGTTCACCTCCGCCTTATTCAGGTCCAGGCGGTGGAAGTCCAGCAAGTCCACCACCAGCTTTAATAGGTGCTCCGATGACGTTTTCATGTTGTCCAGATAGAAACGTTGGCGTTCGTCCACGGTCAGCCGTGAGAGCAGGTCGGCATAGCCCATGATGGAGCCCAGCGGAGCTTTGAAGTCGTGCGTGATGGCCAGCATCAGTTTTTCGCGGGTTTCCAGAAGGTCTTCTGCTTTGCGGCGTGCTTCTTCCAGTTCGCGACGGTAACGATTACTGCGGGTCACGTCGCGTCCGATCAGAATCAGGAAGAATGCGGAGAGCAGCACTGCTCCCACGGCGATGCCGCCGATGATACGTGCTGAATGTTCTCTGACCTTCTCTTGCCGGCTGTCTTCCTCGCGTGCTTTTATCAGCATGTCTTGCTCATATCCCTTCAGCAAGCTGTCGATGCGTGCGTTCAGCATCCTGTCCAGGTAGCGCAGGTAGCGCTTGCGGCGTTGCACCACTACGTTTTTCTCCTGTCTCTTTTGCGTCACTTCCTTCAGGCGTTCCTGGAGGGAGTCCACCGGGTTGTATGTATCATACACGGTGTCCATCGCCACTTCTGTCGAAGTGCGTATCTGTATGGTCGTGTCTTCCTTGGGAGGTGAGAATGCTTCCCCCAGCCTGCGGAAGAAACTTTTCTTTTCTTTACTGGCTGTCCGGATGGTGTCATGTCGGGTTGTGACGTGCTGTTGCACCCGTTGGCGGATGATGATGGTGTCGTGTTGGGCGATGATTTGTTGGATGTCATTGGTGGAGAGCATGCTGTCGTTCGCTTCACTCAGCATACGCAGCAGGCGGATGGTGTTCCGGTCTTTTTCCTTCAGGAGGGTCATCAGGCTGTCCTCCCAATGCGTATCCCTGTCCGCCGATGTCATGAGGTTCCCCATTTCCCGGTTGACGAAAAACAGGGAAAACAGCAGCACTGCCAGCATCAGGGCATAACCCAGGGTGATTTTTACGCGTGAAACGTTGGTTCTGGTACGCATAGTCTACTTGGTTTTAGCGCGAAATCTCAGCCACAGCATCAGCCCGGCGCTGGTCAGTCCGAACGGGAAAGCCATCCAGACGCCCGGCAATCCCCAGTGGAATACGAATCCGCAGAGATATCCTACAGGCAAAGATATAACAAAATAGGCAATAAACGCAATGAACATCATGGGTTTAACGTCTGCAATGCCTCTCAGCGCATTGGCAAAGTTGATTTGCAGTCCGTCCCCCAGTTGGTAGACCAGGAACGGGAAGAACAGGGCCGAAACCATGGCGGTCACCTGTGCGTTGTCTGTAAACCAGTAGCCTACCTGGTCTCGGAGAATAAAGATGATACTCAGCAGGACAATGCCCATGCCCACAATGAGGTGGAAGCCTGCATAGGCAGACCGTCGTACATTGTTTATGTCGTGTTGTCCGTTGAAGTTGCTTACCCTCACGGCCACTGCCGCTCCCATGCCATAGAACATCATGAACGTAAACTGTGAGATGGTCAGCATGATTTGGTGTGAGGCCAGTGCCAGTGTGCCTAGCCATCCCACCATGATTGTGCTGAGGCTGAACGAGGCTGTTTCCATCCCCATCTGAAGCCCGACGGGCCATCCCAGGGCATTGAGCCGGCGGAATACGGCCGATGACCATCCCAGCTTCCGCAATCCTGTCCGATAGGGGATAAAACGGTTGCTCCGGCAGACAATCAGTGCAAATACGCCTACCATGACGATGCGTGAGATCAATGTGCTCAACCCCGCTCCCAGCAACCCCAATTCGGGCAGTCCCAGTTTACCGTTAATCAGTATATAGTTTCCTGCAATGTTCAGCGCGTTTCCTCCCAGCAGTATCCACATGGCCGTCTGGGTGTCCGTAATGCCGTCCGTAAACTGCTTGAACCCGTTGAACAGCAGGACAAAAGGCAGTGACGCCAGTAGCACCAGGTAATAGGGCCTGATGAGCGGCAACAGTTCCTCCGGCTGCCCCAGGTATCCGATATTCAGATAGAGTATTCCCATCAGCAGGATTAATACTCCTGATACCAGGACATTGGCCGTTAAGCTGCATACCAATGCCTGTCCGGCTTCTGCGAAACGTTTGTTGCCGTAAAGCGCCCCCACGATAGGCGTCAGCCCATAACTGAAGCCTGTGCTGAAGATGATGCACAGATTGAAGAGGTTGTTCACAAAGGAGGCGGCTCCCAGCTCCGTGGTGCTGTGGTGCCCGATCATCAGTGTGTCGGCAAAGCCCAATATGATCATTCCCAACTGTCCTATCACGATGGGGGTTCCCAGTTGGAGTAGAGCCCGATAGTGTCCTCCGTATGTCTGTATCCAGTTTCTAATCATTGTTTTTTACCTGTTTGTGAGTAAAAAAGAAAGCCACTGATAATGTCGTCTTATCAGTGGCTCCTGTCTTTTTGGGTGATTCGCTTGGGGCTCGAACCCAAGACCCCAACATTAAAAGTGTTGTGCTCTACCTGCTGAGCTAGCGAATCAAACCTGTTTTGCTTTTAAGCGGGTGCAAAGATAGGCTTTTTTTCTGAAAGGGACAAATGTTTCCCGGCTAATTTATTTTGCATTTTCATCTGATTTCGGCTCTTCCTTCTGATTATCAGCTTCATTAGCGCTTCCAATCTTTTCTTTGTTTATAATGAAACGCTGGTAATAAGACAGCATAAGGGTTGTGAGCGGGAGGGCGATGATCATGCCCAGCATTCCCATCAGCGAACCCCAGACGGAGAGTGAGAGAAGGATAATGGCCGGGTTCAGCCCGGTTATCTTTCCCATGACGCGCGGCACGATGAAGCTGTCCTCAATGGCTTGTACGATGGCAAATACGGCGAGAGCCGCCGCCAGTATCAGCCAGAAGTTACCTCCGGTGTCAGCCGCTTTCAGGATGGCGAGGAGGATAGTCGGTATGAAGCCGATGATTTGCAGATAGGGAACCAGGTTGAGGACACCGATGAACAGGCCGAGGCCGATGGCCAGCGGAAAGTCTATGATGAGAAAACCGATGCTGAACAGGATGCCTACACACAACGCCACGAACGCCTGCCCGCGGAAGTATTTGTTCATGCCTTCCTTCACGTCATTCATGATGCCGGTCAGGAAGGGGCGGTATTTGGTCGGAAGCAGGCGGGGCCATCCTTCCGCAATACTTTCATAGTCCAGCAGGATGAACACGATGTAGAGCAGGACAATAAAGAGCGTGAATATCCCGTATATCAGGTTGAGGGATCCTGTGACCAGAGACCATATCGGCGGCAAGGCCTGCTTCAGCATGTCCGTCAGGCTGTTCCCCTGAAAGAATTGTTTGATGAGAGCCGGATCGATGTTGTCCCGCAGGAAGTCCGACAGGCTGCGCGGTATGTTGCTTCCGTAGCTGCTGTCCGTGAAATAGGTGATGAGCAGGTCCTTGACCCGGCTGAATTCTGTCAGCATCGGGGGAACCAGCAGGTAGAAAGCGGCTGTGCCCACCGCCGCCACCAGCAGGAGGGCCAGGAAGATGGAAAGCGCCCTGCTCTTCAGTTTCAGCCGGTGCTGGAAGAAGGTGACCAACGGATAGATCAGGTAAGCGGCCAGCCAGGCGATGAAAAAAGGAAGCAGCACGCCGCTGAGCCGTTTCAATAACATCAGGATAGCGATGATGATGCCGCCTATGATGACACCGCGTATAAAGCTGTCGAAAGTGATTTTCTTGCGTTCCATGGCTGAAAAAAGGTAAAAGGATTATTCTGTCGGTTGGTTGTTGTCTTCCCGGATGGCTTTCAGGTAGCAGGTGCGGCACAGGGGCTCGTATTGGGCCGTCTCTCCCAGCAACACCTGCTTGTCGTTCTTCACCTTCCGGTGCGAGAAGGACGCCAGTTGTCCGCACTTCACGCAGATGGCATGCACCTTGGTCACTTCGTCAGCGATGGCGCACAACCCCGGCATGGGGCCGAAAGGCGTGCCGCGGAAGTCCATGTCGAGTCCCGCGATGATGACCCGTACGCCGTCGTTGGCCAGCTGGTTGCAGACGTCTATCAGGCCGTTGTCGAAGAATTGCGCTTCGTCGATGCCCACTACGTCAATCTCCGACGTGAACAGCAGAATGCTGCCCGAAGAGTCAATGGGAGTGGAAGAAATGGCGTTGCTGTCATGGGAGACGACTTCGGCTTCCGAATAGCGCGTGTCGATGGCGGGCTTGAAGATTTCTACCCGCTGCCTGGCAAACTTGGCCCGCTTCATGCGTCGGATAAGCTCTTCCGTCTTGCCCGAGAACATGGAGCCGCAGATGACCTCTATCCGTCCCCGCCTGCTGGTTTCCTGTATGTGGTCTTCTGAAAAAACGTTCATTCTTTTAGGGATTATATTGCCTGCAAAAGTAATCATTTTGTTGGCTTCCTCGTGTTTTTTCATTATTTATTTCTACATTTGTGGCATTAACAAAGTGTGCTAACGAGGATATGCAGAAATTGTTGGATGACATACGTGTGGAAATGGAGACGCTGAAAGCGTGCATCGGCCGGATGGAACAGCGGTTGGACGAATTGCAGGGAAAACTTGCGGAACCGGACAGCCGGACGCCTGCCGAGGCGGACGTTCAGGTTCCCGAACGGGCGGCGGATGTGCCGGAAGCGGAGGCGCCTTCTTCATCTATTATATTAGGCGAGCGGATAAAACCGGCGGCCGACTTGCGGCATGCCGTCAGCCTGAACGACTCGTTCCGCTTCACGCGTGAACTGTTTGGCGGCGATGCGGCGCGCATGAACCGTGTATTCGCCAAGCTTAGTGAAGCCCAATCTTTGGAGGAAGCCATGGCTTTGCTTTGCGGTGAGGTGGAGGTGGACGAGGACAACGAGGCGGCCACTGCGTTGATAGAACTTTTGCGCAAATATTTCAATTGAACGCGATATGGGAAAGCTATACATCGTGCCGACACCGGTAGGCAATCTGGAGGACATGACTTTCCGTGCCATTCGTGTCCTGAAGGAAGCCGGTCTCATCCTGGCCGAGGACACACGCACGTCGGGTGTGCTGCTGAAGCACTTCGAAATTAAGAATGCGATGCAGTCTCATCACAAATTCAATGAACATAAAACGGTTGAAAGTGTTGTTAATCGTATAAAGGCCGGTGAGACGGTGGCGTTGATTTCCGACGCCGGCACGCCCGGCATCTCCGATCCCGGCTTTCTGGTGGCGCGTGAATGCGCCCGCAATGGGATCGAGGTGGAATGCCTGCCGGGAGCCACGGCCTTCGTGCCGGCTTTGGTGGACTCCGGCCTGCCGTGCGACCGTTTCTGCTTTGAGGGCTTCCTGCCTCAGAAGAAAGGACGCATGACGCGCCTGAAGGCCTTGGCGGAAGAGCACCGCACGATGGTGTTCTACGAGTCACCCTACAGGCTGTTGAAGACCTTGACGCAGTTTGCGGAATGTTTCGGGGCGGAACGTCAGGCTTCCGTTTCGCGGGAAATCTCCAAAGTGCACGAGGAAACCGTCCGCGGAACCTTGGCCGAACTGGTCGAGCACTTCACGGCCAACGAGCCGCGGGGCGAGATTGTGATAGTGATAGCAGGAATAGACAAAGAATAAACCTAAATTAAAACGTAAAAACGAAAGCGTATGAAAAAATTAGCTTTTTTAGTTGTCTGTGCAGCCGTTGTAGCTTCGTGCGACAGCTTTTCAGGTGGGAGCAAAAGCCAGTTGAAGGCAGAGAATGATTCTTTGAAGATGGAACTGAACCAACGCGATGCCGAGTTGGACGAGATGTTGGCCACGTTCAATGATATTTCTGAAGGATTCCGGCAGATTAATGCGGCCGAGAACCGCGTGGACCTGCAGCGTGGCTCCGTGGCCGAAGGCTCGCCGACAGCCCGTGAGCAGATAGCCTCGGACATCGAGTTTATCCGTAAGCAGATGGAGGAGAACAAGCAGCAGATAGAGAAATTGCAGCAGATGCTGAAAACCAGCAAGAACAACTCCGCCCAGCTGAAGCGTGCCGTTGACCAACTGACGCAGGAACTGGTGGCCAAGACGCAGCGCATCGAGGAACTGCAGGCGGAGCTGGCGTCGAAGAACATCCGCATTCAGGAACTGGATGCCGCCGTTACCGACCTGACGGCTCAGAAAGAACAGCTTGCCGCCGAGAATACCGCCAAGGCGAAAACCGTCTCCGAGCAGGACAAGGCGTTGAACACCGCCTGGTTTGTGTTTGGCACCAAGAAGGAGCTGAAGGACCAGAAAATCCTTTCGGGCAGCGGCCTGTTCAAGAAAGGCGAAGTGTTGCAGAATGCGGAGGCCAACAAGGACTACTTCACGGAAGTGGATATCCGCACCACGAAGGAAATCAAGCTCTATTCCAAGTCGGCCGACGTCCTGACCAATCATCCCTCCGGCTCGTATGCGCTCGAAAAAGATGACAAGGGCCAGCTGACCTTGAAGATTACCAATCCGGAGGCCTTCTGGAGCATCTCCAAGTATCTGGTTATTCAGGTGAAATAAACACAGATTGGCTGTTGCCTGTTTTTCACCACAGATTACACAGATTACACAGATTTATATTTTTGATCCAAGCGGTATCTGTCATCCTGAGCGGAGCCCGTAGGGCGCAGTCGAAGGATCTCACGTAACACTTTCCCATGCGTTATGTGAGATGTCTCGACTACGCTTCGCTCCACTCGACATGACAGTTACTTTTAATCTGTTTAATCTGTGGTTGAAAATCTACCCGCCGACTGATAATTCTTCTTTTTATGTTCCATAAATACAAGAACCTCTTTTTCGACCTCGACGATACCTTGTGGGCCTTCTCGGCCAACGCGCGCGATACGTTTGAGGAGATGTACCGCAAGTATGCCTATGACCGCTTCTTTTCCTCCTTCGACCATTTTTATCAGCTGTATCAGCGGAGGAATGCGGAACTGTGGGAAGAGTATGGCCGGGGACTGGTGACGAAGGAAGAACTGAACCGCCAACGTTTCCTGTACCCCTTGGAGCAGGTGGGTAGGGGAGACGCCTCGTTGGCGCAACGTTTCTCGGACGACTTCTTTGCGGTCATCCCCACCAAGCGGAAGCTGATGCCCCATGCCCGTGAGGTGCTCGACCGGCTGTCGGGACGCTACCATCTTTATATCTTGTCCAACGGCTTTCAGGAACTCCAGTGCCACAAGATGCGTTCGGCCGGGATAGACGGCTATTTCCGGAAAGTCGTGCTGTCCGACGATATCGGAGTCTTGAAGCCCCATGCCCCCATTTTCCATTTTGCCCTTTCCGCCACCCAGTCGCAGTTGGAAGACTCTCTGATGATTGGCGACAATTGGGAGAACGATGTGGCGGGTGCCCGTGCGGTGGGCATGCATCAAGTGTACTATGATGTGGCGGGGCGTGACGACCTGCCTTTCAAGCCTACTTATCACATTACCGACCTGCAGGAGTTGCTTACTTTCCTATAATGCGTCCTGTATTCTATCATATTCTGCAATTGCCTCCTTCCTGCTCAGTCCCGCCTTTACTGCCACGGCAAGAAGATCCTCCCGGGTTGGCTCGATGCTATCATTGATGGAAGTGGTGCGGAAGCCGTTGATGCCTTCACTTGGTAACAAATCGTATGCCGGGGCGAAATACCAGTCACCGTCCCGAAAAATAAAGGCAAAGTTCTTGGCATGATCATCTTTATTTTCTATTAAAAAATTGAACGTCATCAGACGGTATACTTTCCACAATTCGGCTACGCTATGGGTCAGCAGGGTACAGACCTGAAAGATATGTGTATAGTCAATGCTGGGCAGGCGGTAGTCGGCACCGGTAAGGCCGGCCATGCTGACTACATGTAACTTGCCTTCTGGAGTTCTGTCGAAACGCTCCACGCCAAAATAGTTGTCTTCGAAAAGCCGTGTTTCCGGCATTTCTATTCCGCATTTTTGGGCAAGAAGTGAAAATCGGTACTCATCTCTCCCTATATGTTTCGGATCATTCTTCGCGCGAAATTTCACCAGCCACTCCCTGCCTTCATAGCGGGTGAATATCTTTGGGCGGGCACCGCCGGGCGAACCGCCACGATATTGAAATTCCTCGATGCCTTCTCCCGTGTAATCGTCGCTATCCAAAATCTGCTCGGCTTCCAACGCTAACTTTTCAAAATTGGCATAGTCTTGCTTGGCTATAACGCTTTTATCGGGATGGAATTCCAGTACACCCCGTCCGGATGATCCGACCAACGCAAGGCGGTCAAGTAGTGTAAGTGTCCGTGGATTGATACCTCTCTGTTGCAAATATCGGTCTAAGACAAGCAAGCCCCATCCGTCGGGCAGACAATCATCGAACACACCGAAGCCTCCTTCAAACGGACGCGGTTTGGCTATAAAAACCCCGCTCCGCAAAGGTAATTCAAACGGAGAGATGGAAAATCCTGTACGGAGCCAGTTTAGTGAATATTCAAATGCGCATAATCCGTCTTTGGTAAGCGCCAACCGCCCGATTGACCGGTTGTCGGATCTAACTTCTATCTGCCTGATGCTATTCATTCTTCTTTCCTCGTTTGCGGGTTACATTTTGTTCATTCAACACATTATCCAGCGACTGATATTGTTTCTGTGCAAAAAGAGCGTCAAATTCAGGAAGTGCGTTCAGGGCAAATCCTATTTGAAGCAGTCCTTTCAGCGAGATTTCTCCGGTCTGTTCAAACCTGCGGTAGGTGGCAAACTTCAGCCCGGCTCTCGTAGCTGCGCCTTCTTGGGTCAGGTTTAACTCCAGCCGTCGTGCCTTGACTCGTGCCGCAATCTGCCGCGCCACGTCGCGTGGGGTGTTGATGTGAAGTGCTAATATATTATTCATACATCGGATATTATCTGGATAACAAACAATATTTTGTTTGATGCAAAGATAATCAATTAATGTAGATTTCCCATGTGGCAAGGTCATTATTTCGCGGATGAACCCAAAAAAAAAGGCTGTCTCCGTGTGTTGAGACAGCCTTTCATATAGGATTGAATGAGGGATTAGTTCAGTTGAGCGGGAGTCATGGCACCGTGGTTCTTGATGCTCTGTTCACCGTTCAGGTGCTTGATGACGATGTTCACGTCGGTTGCCTTGGCTTGCTTCTCCACCTTCTTCAGTGTCATGCCGGGCTTCAGGGAAGGCAGGGAGACACCGGTCGTACCTACCAGACTGCGGGTAGAGGCCGCTGCGGCATAGGGCATAAAATAGGAAGCATAATAGGAAACCAACGACGAACCTTGGGCAGAACTTACGACGTATGCGAAAGAGTTCCAGTTGCCTTCATTGCCGTAGGTGTTATAGAAGGACAGGCCGCCATATTCGTCCAGCTTGCCCGTGATAGTTTCTGCTCCGGTGAATGAACCGTCCTCCATGCTCATCGGTACAACCAAAGTGGACACTCCCTCAGTCGGAGTGAGCGCTGCCACTTCTTGCGGCGGCAGGATGACGTAGCCGCTCACTTCGTCGTACATCAAGTAGAACGTGTCGTCATAACCTTCATAGTAGGGACATGCTCCGCTCACGGCCAGGACTCCGTCCTCTTCTGCCCGGGCGATTGTAAGGAGGAAGTTTTGCGGCTGTGCCCCCTCAGTATTTATAAGTCCCTGTACCGTCCACTGTCCCACGTAGGCGTCAATCGGAGCGATGTCGCCGGCCGAGTGGATGAAATCGATATAAGCGGCTTCCTGTACAGTCTCCGCACCGCTCTCGTCGCGCGAATACGTCACGGCTACCAGGTAATATGTACCGTTTCCTGCACTGAGGATTTCCACCTGTCCGCTCTCTCTCACGTTTGTGGTCTCAATGCTGCCATCCTGAATGCCTGCCAGAACTGCGTTCAGGTCGCTGTTTGCGTTCACCAATGCCAGACGCGCTTCGAATACATCAGCACCCAGATTTACGTTGGCCAGCACATAGTTGGCGCCCGTGGGGTCGGTGTAGCTGCCTTCATAGCTCATGGAGACGGAGTAGTCGGTCAGTACCACGTCGGGGAAGACGATAGTGATTGCACCTTCCTCTTGCATGGCATTCCAGCCGCCACCTACTCCAAACAGATAGTAGTAAGGAGCCAGCTGCACAACAGCCGGTGTGCCGTCTTCCTTGTAGCTCAACACTGCATTGTAAGCAAATTGGGCCTCCGTAGTGCCGACCAATCTGCCCGGATGAAGCAGATAGAGGTCTTCGCTATAACTCGGATGAGTATATCCTGTGTTGCAGTCGTCGAAATAAACCAAGTTGGTAGCCGAGACTGTCACATCGCCTACTACTTCTCCCGGCTGCAACAGCCGGAATGTCAGGTAAGGAGACTGTGCAGAGGAAGACTGCGCGCCAATCGATTTTAAGACTGCGGCGTAAGGAGCCACCAAGCGATACTGGGTAGCGTCCAGTGAGTGCTGCTGCAATTCCACTTCTGCGGTACCGCCAAAGTAATAATTATCCGTGAAGGTAGCGGTACCGATAGTCACGTAGGGTGCAGGAATACCTGCCTCGAAAGAATACGTATTCGAACCGTAAGGATTATCCACGCCTTCCGACGTAACGGTGAGGGTCAGAGGCATGTATTCATCCAGTTCAAAGTTTGCCGGATCGTAGCTGATGGTGATGTCGGCAGTCGTTGCGTCAGCGGCAAATGTAGCTGTAGGAGGTACGCTAAACAAGCCGTTCTCGTCGTCCGACTTCTCCAGATTTACGGTCAGTTCACTTCCGGTTGCCAGGCGGCTCACCTGTACCGTGAAGCTTGTGGCGTCTTCTGCCAAGTCAATCTGGCTGGCCAGATTGGTGGGGAAGTAGGGCTGGTTGGCATTCTGAAGCTCGGCGCCCGTGTACTCCACCTCGTCCGTGCAGGCGGCGCCTCCCAGCAGGAGGCACACAGCTGCAAATGTTCCAAATAATTTATTGATAGATTTCATAAGACTTTCTTTTAATTAATTCATATTACAAATCAATTGCTGGCTTCTGCCCAAGGCGTGTACAGCTTGTCGGGAATCTCCGGATTTTCATATCCCACGAGCGCCGCGTTGTTGTTCTTCTCTGTCTGGACGATGCAGATGCTCATCCAGGCCGGGCGAGTCGTGGTGTTGTAGCGGGCGGCAGCCTGATAGTTGGTGCCGCTGTAGCCACGGGTTACAGGCATGTTCAGGCGCTTGATGTCGAAGTAGGTCAAGCCTTCGCCCCAAAGTTCCACGCGCTTCTGGAAGATGATTTCTTCAATTACGTCCTCCGTGCCCGTAACGTCCGTGGCGTATTCTCCGTCGCGGTAGTTCAGCATGAAGTTGGTCAGCAGCGTCTTGCCTTCCTCGGCGTTCGAGTGGGCGGCGGCTTCAGCCTCGATGAAGTACATCTCTTCCACACGCATCAGCGGATAAGCCGTGGCGGCACCTACAGTATAGTCGTCGCAGTTGCCTTGGGCGGGGCGGAACTTCACGGATGCGTAGTCACACAAGCGGTCACCAAAGTTGCCGAAGGTAGAGGAAGTCAGGTATTCAGTCTGGCCGTCAAGCACGTGGCCTTCGGGCGCTTTCCACATCTTCTTGCGGAAGTCCGTGTTGCTCAAGCGGTCGTACATGCTCTTGCTGATCTGTACGTAGGGTTCCTGGCCGGAATAGCCGAAAGAAGTCTCGTTGCTCATCCAGGAAGCCCAGTTCAGGATACCGGTCTGCACCACGTCGTCTTCCTGTACCATTTGTGAACCCCACATCCAGCAGGAAATGTCGTTGAAGCCGCTGGTCGTGCTCAGGCACTGTGTTTCCGTCATCGGAGATACGCTCGAAGCGTTGATGGCCTTGCGGGCATAGTCTCTGGCCTGCGGATAGTCTTCCAACCACATGTAAAGGCGGGCTTTCAGACCATATACAACGTCCAGATGGGGAAGTGTCTTGGCGCTTTCCTCCAAGTGGCCGATGTTCTGCTCGGCGAAATCCAGATCTTCCAGGATGAATGCGGCCATGGTCGCACGGTCTACGCGCGGATTGTTACGGGCTTCTTCTTCCGTAATGGTCTCACGAACGATGGGCACGGTCAGGCCGCTGATGTCCTTGCCTGCTGCGTTGACACCGGTAGGTATCTTGTCGCTCGGCAGGAATTCATACATGCGCGCCAAGTCTAAGTAGAAGAAAGCGCGGAAAGCGTGCGCTGCGGCTAAGTAGCCCAACTGTGCCGACGAAGCGGTCTCCGCGTCGAGGGCGGAAATCAGCTTGTTGGTGGACAGAACGGCCTGCCAGTAAAAGTTCCAGATGAACTGGGGATATACAAAGCTTTCACCCTGTGCCTCAACAATCTCCCAGCTGGTGTACCAGTTGTAGCCGGAGGCGACTACGGGCATGTCACCGGTCATCACGTCACGCACGTGCATGAGGGAGCCGTAACCCCAATCCCAGTGATAACTGCTGCTGATGGTTTCTATCACATTCAGGCTGGCCGGCATACCCCAAAGCAAGGCTGCGGCAGCCATATCCGAAGACGTTACTTGTTCTTCTGTCGCTACGCTTGTCGGGATTGTCTCGTCGATACATCCCGTGGTCACTCCCAGGGACGAGAAGAGGCAGACTCCCGCTATCAGTTTGGATATATTTGTTTTCATATTGTCTCTTATAATCATTAAAATTTAGAACGTTAATGTGATACCTCCCGAGATGGTGCGCATCGGCGCGTAGTAAGCGTTGGTCACCGAACCGGTGATGCTCTGGCGGGGATCCAGTCCCTGTCTCTTGGACCATACCCATACGTTGTCGGCCGTCACGTACACGCGTACTTTGTCAATCTGCGCGCGCTTGGTCAGGTTGGCGGGCAGCGTATAGCCGAAGTTGATGTTCTGCAGGCTCAGGTAGGACGCGTCGGTCAGGAAGCGGTCCGAAGATGTGGCTGTATAGGTGTCGCCGAACTGGAAGCGGGGAATGTTCGAGTTCGGGTTGTCCGGTGTCCAGGCGTTCAGCAGGTCGGCGTGGAAGTTGGAACCCTTGGAACTGGTCGTCGGGCTGCTCATCATGCTGGCGTAGTCACCGTCGTAGATCTGACCGCCAATCTGATACGTGAAGTCGGCGGACAGGTCGAAGCCTTTGAAGCTGAACGAGGTGTTGAAGCCACCGTACAGGTCGGGCAAGGCGGTGCCGCACAAGTAGTAGTCAGCAGCGGAATAGTCGGTGGTCGTTTCGCGGCCTACCACGTTGCCGGCTTCGTCGGTCACGTTCTTGTAGAACAGGGATTCACCGGTTTCATGGTCGACGCCCGCGAATTTCTTCAGGCGGTAAGTGTACAGCGGTTCGCCTTCACCATAGTAGTAGCTGCCGCTGCTGTAACCGGGTACGCCGTCCGTCACCATCGTCTTGCGCTCGTCCGGCAGGTAGGAGATCTTGTTCTTGTAGTGAGTCAGGTTCAGGCCCAAGTCCCACGTAAAGTCGTTGGTCTTGATGATTGTGCCGTTGAACTCGGCTTCGATACCCATGTTCTGCATGTCGCCCACGTTGGCGTAATAGCCGGTGTAACCGAATGTCGGGGGCAGCGGGAAGTTGAACAGCATGTCCGTGGTCTTGCGGAAGAAGTATTCCACGCTACCGGTCAGGCGGCCCTTGAACGTTTCAAACTCGAAACCTGCGTTGAAGTTACCGTTGGTTTCCCACGTGATGTCCTTGTTACCCATGGTGTTGGGAACGGCGGCGGGGCTGCCGGCGGAGTTCACAATGTTATAAGTGTTGATGTAACGGTAGTCACCGATGTTGTCGTTACCCTGCGAACCGTAAGAAGCCTTGATCTTCAACATGTCGATCCACTCTACATCGAAGAAGTCTTCCTTGGAGATGATCCAGGCGGCACCGGCCGACCAGAAGTTACCCCAGCGGTTGTCCGGATGGAAGCGGCTGGAAGCGTCGCGGCGGTAAGAACCGGAGAGGAAGTACTTCTCGGCGAAGTCATACTGCACGCGGCCGAAGTAACCTTCCGTGTTGTAGTCCGTTGTATAAGAGCTACTGCCGTTTTCCGTAATGGCGCCTGCCAGTTCGATGTTGTTCGGGTCGAACACGTTGGACTTGCTGGCATACAGATAGTAGTATTTATAGCGGTAAGACTCGTGACCCAGCATCACGTCCAGGTTGTGCGGGCCGAAGCTGCGCTTCCAGTTCAGCAACTGCTGGTGGTTGTAGGACAGGTTGCGGGTGTGATACTTGGTGGCGATACCGTTGGAAGAGGCATACTGACCATAGTAGGGGTTCGTGAAGGCGTTGGTACGGGTCTCGTCGAGAGCCACACCGCTGGTCCATGTGAACTTGAAGTCCTTCAGGAAACGGATTTCCGCAAAGCCTGTGGCGGTCATCACGTTGCCTTCCGCGTTGTTCGTGTCGAACAGGTTGGCGGCGTAAGCGTTACCACCGCTCAGGAACGGACGGCTCAGACCGGCGTTGTCACCGTCACCGTAGTCGTACATGGTCAGGCCGTTGCTGTCCTTCATGATGTTGCCCTCTCCGTCGCGGATATACAGCGGATAGATGGGGGCGACGCGCGTAGCGTAGGCAAAGATGTTGCCGGAAGAGTTGGACGAACCGTCCTCGCCTAATGAGTTGGCGTCGAAGTGCGTGTAGGACATGTTGGCACCGAACTTCAACCATTCCTTTGCCTGATAGTCGGCTTTCAGACGGCCGGTCAGACGCTCGTAGTCAGACTTGGCGGTGATACCCTCGTTGTTCAGGTAGCTCACCGATGCATAGAACGAAGACTTGTCCGTACCTGCGGACACGCTTACGTTGTATTCCTGGCGCAGGCCGTGGCTGTAAGCCTCGTCCAGCCAGTTGTCGGGACGGATCATATACTGCTGGCCGGCATATTCAACGATGTTGCCTAATGTGGCATTCGGGTTCAGCTTGCCGTTGGTACCAATCAGGTATTGTCCGGCGGGAACACTGTAAGCGTTGTAGCCCAAACCATAGTCTTTAGAATTGATCATCACACCGTTTGTCTGTTCGTAGACGGCCTGGGGAGTCGGATAAACCAGGTTCCCGTTATCATCTATATACTGTGTGAAGTAGCTGCTCAACGCACCGTAGTACATTTCATAATATTGAGCCGGGCTCGTGATGAAGTTATAGTCCTGCGTGGCGCGTGAGTTGGAACCCCACTTGGCGTCCACCGTCACGGTAGCCTTGCCGGACGTACCTTTCTTCGTCGTGATGATGATCACACCGTTGGCACCGCGCGCACCATACAGGGCGTTGGAAGCGGCGTCCTTCAAGACGGTCATTGACTCGATATCCTGCGAGCTGATGTTGTTCAGGTCGCCCTCGTAGGGAGCACCGTCCAGGATGATCAACGGGTCGTTGCCTGCATTGATAGAGCTGATACCACGAATGCGGATAGAAGGAGTCGTGGCGCCCGGCTGGCCGGAGCTTGTATTCAGCTGCACACCGGCAACCTTACCGGTCAGCGCGTTGGCAACGTTGGAGCTCTGTATCTTGCCGATTTCCTCGGAACCCACTACCGTGGCCGAACCCGTAAAGGCCGACTTCTTGGCCGTACCGTAAGCCACGACCATCACCTCGTCCAGCATCTCGGTGTTCGATTTCAGATACACCTTCACGCTGGGCTTTATAGGCATTTCCACGGTCTCCATTCCGATGAAGGAAATTACCAGAGTCTTCGCGGAACTTGGTACGTTCGGAATCTGGAACTTACCGTCTACATCAGTAATAGCACCGAGATGGGTGTCTGCCACTCTTACTGACGCTCCAATCACTGGCTGCCCGTCTTCTTCAGAAATCACAACACCTGTGACTGTCTGAGTCTGGGCAGTTACCAGGCCTATCCCCACAAAAAGGCAGGCCAATAACAGCATTAATTTTCTTTTCATAAATTCTCTCTTAAAGTTTAACTTTACATTAATTGTTTCTTTACTCTAACGAACTGCAAATTTATTAAGAATTATGAAACGTGCAACTGTTTTGCGAAGAAAAGCGTCAAAATCTATCAATCTGTTATCGATTTCTGCGATTTTGTGTTCAAGAGCAGTTTTTTTAGTTAAACAAGACGGTGTCGCATGAGGTTTTTCTTTCAATATGCAGGCGCGTTCTGCTGCGAAGTTTTAAATAAATGCCTCCTTTTTATGTAAAATAGTTAAAAATGAAGGGTGATTTCCTTCCAAAAAACAGTATTGCAGAACATATTTTCGACAAATAGAAGCTCCGGAAGGGCGAACCGCCGGCGAAATGTCCCGTTAATCAGGAGTCGGGACGCTCCCCCTGCACATGCGGCCAAGCGGTCGGACAAGCCGATGAATGCAATCGTCTGAAAGAAGAAAAGATTATGAATAAAATAGTTTACAAATTGGTATATAACCGGAAAGGGAGCCTCAACGGAAAGGGTACCGCATTGGTTCAAGTGGAGGCTTATCAGGGTAAAAAGAAGAAGTATTTCTCCACCCGTGTCTATCTGAAGCCCGAACAATGGGACCGCAAGAGGATGATGGTGAGGAACCATCCGAACGGTGAAGCGCTTAACTGGTGGCTGCGCGAATGCGTGGCGCGCATAGAGAAGGTGGAGCTTGAACTTTGGCAACAGGGACGGCAGGCTTCGTTGGAAATACTGAAAGAAACGCTTGAAAAGCAGGAGGACCCCCGTTCTTTCACCGCCTTCTACCGGCGGGAAGCGGAAGAAGCCGCACTGAAAGCGAGTTCGAGGAAGAATCACCTCACGACCTTGAAGTTGCTGACGGCATTCAGGCCCGATGTGCAGTTCGGTGAAATCACCTACGACTTCCTCTGCGCGTTTGAACGCTACTTGCGCCGGCGTGGATATCACGTCAATACGATAGCCAAGCATCTGAAGCACCTGAAACGCTACGTCAACGCTGCCATCCATAAGAACTATATGGACGAACGCGCGTATGCGTTCAGAACGTATAAAATAAAGACAGCGGAATACAGGCATACCCACCTGACGCCCGAAGAGCTGGAACGCCTGGAACGACTGGGGCGGGACGGAAAGCCCTTGCGGCAAAGGAAAGTACTGGACGCCTTCCTGTTCTGTTGCTACGCCGGGTTGCGTTATTCCGACTTTATCCGCCTGACGCCGGAGAATCTGATTTCCATGCGGAATGAGGTCTGGCTGGTCTATCGCTCGGAGAAGACAGGCATTGAGGTGAATTTACCCCTCTACCTGCTGTTTGGAGGCAAGGCTTTGGCCATCCTGGAGGAATACCGGCGGAACCTGCCGGAATTTTTCCAACTGAAAGACAACTCGAATGTCAACAAAGTGCTGAGGAGCATGGCACAGCGGGCGGGGCTGTCCAAACGCATCTCGTTTCACACGGCCCGGCATACCAACGCCACCTTATTAATATATAGTGGTGTAAATATTACGACCGTGCAAAAACTGTTAGGCCACCGGAGTGTGAAAACCACGCAGATTTATGCCAACGTCATGGACCGGACCATCGTTCACGACCTGGAACGACATCGGGAGTGCAAAGAAGATGTTTAGAAGTGTCAAGTGGCACTTTACGTTGCTCAAGTGGCACTTTAGGAAGCTCAAGTGGTACTTTGTGGGAACGGTTTCTCACGCTTCGTGACCGCCTCACGGCACGTGCCGTCACCCTCTCACGCCACGTGTCGTGAGGGGATGACGAAGCGTGGCGTCACACCCCGAGGAAGCGCGGGCTTGTTACACCTCCTTAAAATAGAGTCAGCGTGAAAATATCCTTCACGCCTTCACGCTCTTATAAGTGATTGTAATTCAATGAAATACGGTGAAGGATGCATCCTTCACGTGAAGCTTCACGCGGGATTTATGAGTAAACCTATAGTAGTAATCCGGCTAAAACGAGTCAACCTAATTTAGGAAACCACATCCTGTATAATGTCGGTGAAAGACAGAAGGGACGTTTCAACGCAATCTGTTATCATGCAGGCAGATACGGTGAAGCTTCACAGGAGAAAAGTGGTTCATCTGGGAAAAACGTGTGGTTTCACAGAAACGTTCATGAACCCATTATAAGCATAATTCATACCCTTTCGGGTATATTTTACTCATATTTTATAATATTTATACCCGAAAAGGTGTAAAACAAGAATAATTCGCTATATTTGTACCCAAAAGGGTATAATGAATGGAACAGACGACATTATCTAAGTACGTAAAGGCCATGCGTAAGCAATACAACCTTACACAGGTGGAACTGTCGGAGAAATCGGGAGTAGGACTGCGTTTTGTCCGCGAGTTGGAGCAAGGAAAGCAGACACTCCGCTTGGACAAAGTGAACCAGATATTAAATCTCTTCGGCAAGGAAGTAGGTGCCATACCAATCAATAGGGAGGTAGAACCATGAAACAGGCGGTTGTTTTTTATTTTATCGATTTGTCATTTTTACCCATCGCGAAGAAAGATTTATACAAGCATTTGATATCGGAGAAACTGGAAGCCCTGAAAACAGCGTAACGTTTGATTTTCAAATGAGGGTATATAAATCCATCATCGCAGAACTCTGTTTTGTGAAAGGTGGAAAACGGGGAGAAATCCATAGAACTCCGTATTTAACTAATTGCATGTGTAACAGGCTGATAAACCTTGTTTTGGGTAGAAAATGAGGTTCATTACCTCCGCCACAAGGTGCTGTAGGGCCTCTTTTTCCCCTATATACTAAGTTCTTAGTTTTTTATAGACTGCTGACTATAAGAGGTTTAAGCAGGGACGGAGTTCCGCGAAGACTCTGGTCGTTTCCTACATTGGAATGGAAACGCAGGAGGTTGCTGTTGCTCCTAATGTGAGAGTGTCTCTGAAGTCCAATGCTGAATTGCTGGACGAAGTGGTCGTTGTGGCATACGGTACACAAAAGAGGGCTTCCATTACGGGCGCCGTATCTTCGGTGGGCAACAAAGAAATTGAGAAACGTCCGGTGACCAATGTGACAAGTGCACTGGAAGGTACTACGACGGGTGTTCAGGTGAACAGCACGTATGGTGAACCGGGCAATAGCTCGAACAGCATCCGTATCCGTGGTTTCGGTTCTATCAATGGTACGAACGAACCGCTGATTGTAGTGGATGGTGTTCCCTACGAGGGCAGTTTGAACGAAATCAACAGTAACGACATTGAGTCGATGTCCGTACTGAAAGACGCCTCTTCGGCTGCTCTTTACGGTAACAAGGCTGCCAACGGCGTTATCCTTATTACAACCCGTCGGGGCACGAGTAATAAACTGGGTGTACGTCTGGACATTCGTCAAGGTATCTATACCCGTGGTATTCCTGAATACGACCGCTTGGGCATCAACGACTGGATGGAAACCATGTGGAAGGGCTACCAACGGTACTACATGGTGGACGAAAAAATGGATGCTACCTCGGCTGCCGCCGCTGTGAACCAGACACTGATGGCCAACGTCATTAAGGCCAACATTTTCGATAAGGGTAATACGGATCTGTTTGACGCCGACGGGCACTTCCTTGGTAATGTGCTGCCCGGATACACTGACTTGGACTGGAACGATGCTTTGGAGCGCAATGGTTACCGCCAAGAATACAACCTGAGCGCAGACGCAGCCGGCAATAAATATGATTTGTTCGCATCCGCTTCTTATCTGAATGAAAAGGGTTATATCATCAGTTCGGATTTCGAACGTTTTTCCGGCCGCTTGAAAGCCAACTTTACACCGAATAAATGGTTCAAAAGCGGTATTAACATGTCCGCCAGCTCTTCGGAGGGTAATTATGCCAGCGAGGCGAACGGAACTTACTACATCAATCCGTTCTATGCAGCCCGTATGATGGCACCGGTATATCCTTACTATCAGCACAATGCGGACGGCAGCATCGTGACGGACGAGGACGGTAATCCGACTTATAACTTAGGACAACAATATTTGTCCAACCGTCACATTGTGTATGAACTGGAGAACGACATCAACCGGACGTATAATACCTCCATGCAAGGACAGATTTATGCCACAATCTCGTTCCTGCACGACTTCCAGTTTACGGCAAAGGGAAACCTGTTCACTTCGAACATGAAGCAGAAAAATTACAATAATCCCGTTTGCGGTGACGGTGCCGGAAACAACGGCCGTCTGACACAATATTATCAACGTGTGAAAGACTACACTTTGTCGCAGGAATTATTTTGGGCCCACCAGTTTAATGACCATAGTGTGGACATATTGTTGGCGCACGAAGCCCGCAACTACTATGTTGGGCTGGATTACACGGCCAAGACTAACATGAAGATGACCGGTGACAACACCGAACTTTCCAATTTCTCGGAAACCACTTATAGCGAAGGTTCTACTACGGAATATGCCACAGAGAGTTACTTGGCGCGCGCCCGCTATAATTATAAGGAGAAGTACTATTTCGATGCTTCGTTCCGTCGTGACGGTTCTTCACGTTTCCATCCCGACCACCGTTGGGGTAACTTCTGGTCGGTCGGTGGCAGCTGGATGATTTCGGAAGAAGACTTCATGGCAGATGTCGACTGGGTGGATGACTTGAAACTGCGTGCTTCATACGGTGAAGTGGGTAACGATGCCGGTGTGGACTACTATGCCTTCATGGCTTTGTATAATTCAGATGTTAACAACGGCCTGGGCGCTTACTACAAAAACCAGCTGATGAACGAGAACCTGAAATGGGAAACCACTTCTTCGTTCGACATCGCTTTGGAGGCCCGCCTGTTCGACCGCTGGAATGTGTCTGTTGACTATTTCGACAAGCGTTCACGCGACCTGTTGTTCAATGTGTATAATCCGTTGTCTGCCGGTTCTACTGACGTATGGGGAAGCGCTATGTCAAGCCAATATAGAAACATCGGTTCAGTGTCCAACAGAGGTATTGAATTCGCTACAGACGTAGACATCATTCGCTCCAATGACTGGAACTGGAATGTGGGTTTCAACATGACATGGCTGAAGAACGAGATTATCGAGTTGCCGGACGGCGAAGACATCCTGAACGGCATACAGCAGTTCTCCGAAGGTCACAGCATCTATGAATTCTATACCTATCAGTATGCCGGTGTAGACCAGATGAACGGTCGTGCCCTTTATGAAATCGATCCGGATCAGATAGAAACCGCTCAGGCCAACGGTTATCATGTCAACATCAACGGACAAGACTATACTTATAACACGACTTATGCACGCAAAGACTGGAGCGGAACAGCGCTGCCAACCGTCTATGGAAGTATCTCCACAGCTGTGAGCTATAAAGGTTTGACCCTCTCCATTCTGGGAACTTATTCGTTGGGCGGCAAGACATACGACAGTACGTATGCTTCATTGATGAGCACAGGGGTGGCCAGTCCCAGCGCTTTGCATACGGACGTGCTGAACACGTGGCAAGGTGTTCCTGAAGGAATGACTGAGACTTCGCCAAACAGAGTTGACCCCAATGCGATACCACGTTTCGACCTCTCTACACAGGACGCTTACTCACAGGGCACTTCCGACCGCTGGTTGCAGAATTCTTCTTACTTCGTATTGAAGAACATCAACCTGAATTACAACCTGCCGAAGCATTGTGTAGCTAAGATGGGTTTGGCCGGATTGAGCATTTATGGCAGTATCGAGAACGCCTTCACGATTACTTCACTGAAGGGTATGAACCCGCAATACAGCTTCAACGGAGGCATGGACAATACGTTCGTTACGGCCCGTGTTTATACCCTCGGTCTGAATTTGAAATTCTAAATCAAACAGTACATCAATAAAGAAAGATTTTATGAAACATATCGCAAAATATATGGCAATGGGAGTGTTGGGAGCATCGTTGATGTTCAGCTCCTGTAGTGACAGCTGGCTGGACAAGACGCCTACGGGCTCTGCTTCCGCCGGTGAGGTGAACGGCAATGTAGACAACCTGAAACAGGCCATCAACGGTATTTGCAAGCTGATGACCATGCAGCATGCTTACTATGGACAGGGTTTCAATGGTGAAGGTACCATCATGATGATGTATGCCGAGTATATGGGTGAGGATTTTTACTTCCCTGTTTTTGCTCCGGGATGGGCGCTGATGATGAACGGAAACATGAACGACAGGAATACGTCCATCTATGACTCCTATCCTTGGTATTATTACTACACTATGGTAGGAAACGCAAATACTATTCTTGCCAACATCGATGCCGCCGAAGGCACTGAAGCCGAGCTCGATTTTCTGAAAGCTTCCGCCTTGACATTCCGTGCTTTTGCTTTCACGCAGCTTGTGCAATTCTATTGCGATAGCTGGGCAAATAGCAATAATGGAGCTAATGATGGTATCGTGCTTCGTCTGGATGAATCAACCGGCGATATGCCGCTTTCTACACTGGCCGAAAGCTACGCACAAATCTACGCTGATTTAGATGAAGCCATTTCTTTGTTCCAGGCATCTGGATTGAATCGTAGCCAAATGTTTGTTACTTCATCCAACGAGGTACAGTGTTTCCCCGATCTTAACGTGGCTTATGCCGTTTACGCACGTGCTGCGTTGAACCGTCAAGACTATGCAAAAGCCGGTGAGATGGCGGCGTTGGCACGCGCTGGTTATCCGTTGATGTCCAATGCGGATTATCGGGCCGGTTTCTGCAATCCGACTTCCGAATGGATATTTGGTTCGTACAACGATGCGGCCGAAACCATGTATTACTGGAGTTTCCAAGTAATCATGGCTTACAATGGTTACTATTCGTCCATGGGCTATAACATTGCCGCCAGCCGAGAACTGATTGATGCCATCCCTGACACAGACATCCGCAAGGGTCTGTTCCTGCATTCGGGCACTTTCTTGGAAGAGGGACAAAAAGTAGAAGATGTGGTTGAAACAATCTATGGAAGTTTTAATGTTGAAACAAAGGCCGGACAAACCGCTGCAATGAAAGCCAATGAATACGCCGCATCGGTTTGTGCCTATACACCTTCACAGACCATTGAGCCTTATGGAGCACTGAAATTTGCCGCTACAGGTATGCCGGGTGTCGGTGATGTTCCGTTTATCCGTTCTTCGGAAATGCTCCTGATAGAAGCGGAAGCGGCTTATCAGACCGGAGATGAAGCCGGTGCACGCAATGCGCTGATAGAATTGAATGCAACCAGTGGACGTGACGCAGCTTATACCTGCACGAAGAGTGGCGAAGACTTGTGGAATGAAATCATCCTCTATCGCCGTCTTGAGCTTTGGGGCGAAGGCCACAGCTGGTTTGATTGTAAGCGTTGGGGACGCCCGGTAGTGCGTAAAGGCATTACGGAAGGTGGAAACTTCCACGCGGCTATTGCTGGTACGTATGGAGCCGATTCCAGTTCTTCATTCTGGAAATGGGTGTTGCCGGCCAGAGAAACTGACTATAACACTGCTCTTGGCATGCCGGAATAACGTGACAATTTGATTACATAAGAAGAGGATGTATCAGAATGCTGATACATCCTCTTTTATATATATAAGCGTTTACGTTGCCTTGCCGACCTGTTGTTCCTTATCAATATAAATCAAGTTCGCATTCGGTTTTTTCTGCCGTATGACGTCCGCCAGTTGTAACAGCATATAACTTTTCCCAATCCGTCTTTGTCCGGTGATGACTTTTATCAGCGCTTTGTCTATGAAAGGCTCTATGCGCTTCAAATATAAAGGGCGTGGAATGTAGTTCTTCATAATCCTTCAATCTTTTATCGCATCTGTCTCCTCAGCCACTCCTCAAAGAACTTGTCATATACACTGTATATCCCCAATTCATAAGTGATGAAATCCTTGTCAAGCAGTCCTTTGACAGCACCTTGAACCGAACTGGCCGTCAGTTTGTAGGTGCTCAAGAACTTGGATGAGGTGATTTCCTTAATCTTTCCTTCTTTGCAAATGGCCATAAGCACTTCTTTCTGCTTGGCCGGTAGCTGGAACAACAAAGAGGAATAGGTAAAGTTCAACTGGGACAATATATTGTCAATGGCAGTTTCAACCTTGTCTGCCGTACAGGTTTCCCCTTCCTGCGTTAAACTATAAAGGGAGTTCAAAACAAATTGAATATACCAGGTCACTCCTTCAAAATGCTGATAGACTTTGTGGAATGCATCAGTTTCTATGTGCTTGCCATTACGACTGAAATGTTGCTGCGCAAATTCACAATAGACTTCCTCCTGAATAGGTTTCAAATCCATAATGGCTGTACTCTGATAGAACGGACGCGAAGGACTGGTGAATATTTCTCCCATCATGTGTCGTTGCGAGCCTGAAAAAATGAATGTCGCATTGCTGCAATGTTGTATCCGGGTACGCAATAGAGCTTCGACATTCTTTTCCGGATATTTCGCTATTGCCTGAAACTCGTCAATGGCTACCAGACAAGGTTTGTCGGCACGCTCCAAATATCGGAACACTTCATCCAGGGTAATGGCGGGTGTTTTGATGTCGCCCATCTCAAGATTCCAGCTGGGGCTGCCTGTATAGTCAAAAGATATGCTGGAGCGGAGAGAAGTTAAACTGCCTAAAAAGATGTCCCACGCCTTTCTGCCAAAAGGGCGCAGGCCGTTCAAGATATTTTTCCCCAGTTCGAACACAAACTCCTGCAAATTTTTGGTAGCATAAATGTCTATCAAAAAGGTATAGTATTCTTGTTGCACGCTGTTTTGATAAAAACAATGCGCAATCAATCCTGTCTTACCTAAACGACGCGGAGAGATTAAGGCCACATGGTTGCCGTTGGTGAGATAACGCAACACGGCATTGGTTTCCGTAACCCTGTCACAGAAATAAGTCGGAGAAAGATAGCCGCTCGTAATGAATGGATTTATTTTTGTCATGGCTCAAGTTTTATACAAAGATAATTATAATCTTATTATAAAACAAGGGTTCTCCATCTTTTTTAAATACACTATGATTATATATAAGCGTTTATGTTGCCTTGCCAACCTGTGTATTCTTACTGACTTTCCACCTAAATTGAGGTATAAAATCTTATATCTGTTCAGATATAAATATCCCATCTTTCTTTCTTGCAAAGAAAAAAAACACTATTTTGTCTTTCTAAGAAAGAAGCTCTAATTCAACGCTCGCTTCTATGGTAAAGAAAGAATTGATAAAGCAACTTATTGTAGACTTCCAACATTATAGTAAGGAGCGTATCCTGCAAGAATATTTCTTTGTCATGCTTTATAAGGATTTGATAGAACGCTATGAGATACTAAACAGGCGGTTTTATCGGATGAGGACTGGCACGAAAGGCTGATGTTTCACACTGTCTAGCGGGACGGCCTGATAGTTCACGCGCGTGAAATCAATAGCCGACAGGTCGATGCGACGGATGGCGCTGTTGTACATCGTGCGATAGTAGATGACTCGGTTTGTGATGTCGGTCACTGTTGTCCATTGCGTGGCGCTGGGGATGTCGGCCGGAATCTTTCCGTCGGCAAACTCTACGCCGACGGGAATGTCGAAGTTGTTCAGTATCTGGAAGCCCTGACGCACGGCGTCTTCGGCCACAGCTTGCAACGGAGCCGTCGCCTGATAGAAGGCGGCACGCACGAAGCGGGACGGAGGAGTGACGTCGCCGGGGATGCCCAGCAGACCGCTACCCGCACCGAACGAGGCAAGCGGGACATTGCCCAACTTCTTGCCCTCGGTCGTGCCGGCATGGAGGTTGACGTAGTTGTTCAGGTTGGTCATCTGCCATTCAAAGCCGGGAGAGTTGGTCAGTACGCCCAGCCGGTTCTCGTAGAAGCAAGGCTTTCCGCCTATGATTTCCAATACGACTTGCCGCCCCGATGCGTCAGCAAACCGCCAGTGGACGGTAGACGCCCGCGGGTCTATCGCGATGATGTGCACCGCGGTCACTGCTTCTTTCACCTGCTCCACGGTGGCGCAGCTGCCCAGCAGGTATGAAACGAGTTGCAGGTCGGTGACGCTCTGTGTCTTCAGGCGCTCATCGTAGGCTTCGTATTGCCCGTAGCCGGGAAAATAGAAGAGTCCGGCGGACAATCCCGCCTCGTTCAGTCCTTCGACTACAAATTCTTTTTGCTCTACGGATAGGCCCACGTAGCCGTATCGGGCTATCATTTTCATCCCGTCCGGTGTATATCCGGGCACGTAGGAATGCTGTATATAGCCGCGGGGAACCACTACGTAATGGCTGTTCAGTTCACTGCCGCCCCATTCGATGGTGCGGGCTACGATGCGTGCGCTGTCCTTGGCCGTCAGCGTAATGCCGGTGCAGGCATCGGCTTCCTGCCGTGCCAGCAGTACCATGGCTATCGCCAGGCATGTCATAAAAATCTTTCTCATTGTAATCTGGTTTTATATAAGTAACAAATTTAAGACTGATATGTTTGTGCTTTTGCCGGTAATTATGCTCCCGGCATCGGCAAAGGTAGCAATTATAAGTTTTACTGCAAGGAAGGCATGCAAAGTGTGGGAAACAACCTCGAACAGATGAATTCTCCCGATAAATTCTTATATTTGCCACCGTTATAATAAAGGATAGAGAAAGATGGCAATGAAAGAATTTGTAATCTCCGAAGCGCAGGTGGAAACTGCGGTGCTGGTGGGACTCATCACGAAGACGCAGGACGAGCGGAAAACGAATGAGTATCTGGACGAACTGGCTTTCCTGGCTGAGACAGCCGGGGCGGAAGTGGTGAAACGGTTTACACAGAAACTGGATCAGGCTCACTCGGTGACATACGTCGGAAAGGGTAAGCTGGACGAAATCAAGCAATATATCAAGGATGAAGAAGAGGCGGAACGCGAAATCGGTATGGTCATCTTCGATGATGAACTGTCGGCCAAGCAGATCCGTAACATCGAGGCTGAGCTGAAAGTGAAGATACTGGACCGCACGTCGCTCATCCTGGACATCTTCGCGATGCGTGCGCAGACGGCTAATGCCAAGACGCAGGTGGAGCTGGCACAGTATAAATACATGCTTCCCCGCCTGCAACGGCTCTGGACGCACTTGGAACGTCAGGGTGGCGGCTCGGGTGCCGGTGGCGGTAAAGGCTCCGTGGGCCTTCGCGGTCCGGGCGAGACTCAGCTTGAAATGGACCGCCGTATCATCCTGAACCGCATGTCGCTGCTGAAGGAACGCTTGGCCGAGATAGACAAGCAGAAGGCGACGCAGCGCAAGAACCGCGGACGGCTGATCCGCGTGGCGCTGGTGGGATATACCAATGTGGGCAAGTCTACCCTGATGAACCTGCTGGCCAAGAGTGAGGTGTTCGCCGAGAACAAGCTCTTCGCCACGCTCGACACGACGGTGCGCAAGGTAATCATCGACAACCTGCCCTTCCTGCTCAGTGACACGGTGGGGTTCATCCGCAAGCTGCCTACCGACCTGGTAGACTCTTTCAAGTCGACACTGGACGAGGTGCGCGAAGCCGACCTGCTGCTGCACATCGTGGACATCTCGCATCCCGACTTCGAGGAACAGATTGAGGTGGTGAACAAAACACTGGCCGACATTGGAGCCGCAGGCAAGCCGATGATATTGGTGTTTAACAAGATAGATGCCTATACGTATGTGAAGAAGGACGAGGATGACCTGACGCCGCGCACCAAGGAAAACCTGTCGCTGGAGGAACTGATGAGAACGTGGATGGCGAAGCTGGAAGATAACTGCATGTTCATCTCGGCGCGCGAAAAAATCCATATCGAGGAAATGAAAACTATGGTCTACCGGCGGGTGAAAGAGTTGCATGTGCAGAAGTACCCCTACAATGACTTCCTCTACCAGACATACGATGAGAATGGGGAGATTTAAGCGTAAAATAAAAACAAATACAAAATGGAACTATTCAGAAAACTGACCGAGGATGAGATTCTTCGGCTTAAAAGCCAGTCCTGCATAGCGGATGATTGGGAGAAAATCAGTGTATCAGAAGACTTTTCAACGGAGTTTGTACATCATACGCGCTTTTCGGGCGAAGTAAAGCTGGGCGTGTTTCAGACGGAATTTACCTTGCCCGGAGGGATCCGCAAGCATGCCGGCCTGAGGCATGTGACACTGCACAACGTGACGGTGGGTGACAACTGCTGTATCGAGAATATCCAGAATTATATTGCCAATTACGAGATAGGGCATGATACGTTCATCGAGAATGTGGATGTGCTGCTGGTAGACGGCGTGTCGAAATTCGGCAATGGAGTGGAGGTGTCTGTGCTGAATGAGACGGGGGGACGCGAGGTGGTGATTAACGACAAGCTGTCCGCCCATCTGGCCTACATCATGGCCCTCTATCGGCATCGTCCCGAGCTGACGGAACGTCTGAGGGAGATTGCGGACTATTATTCCAACAAACATGCTTCGGCGGTGGGGAGCATCGGCTGTCATGTGACCCTGATGAATACGGGGTCGGTGAAGAATGTGCGAATCGGTGACTATGCCCGCATCTCGGGTGCCTGCCGGTTGTCCAACGGAAGCATCAACAGCAACGAGGCTGCGCCGGTGCAGGTGGGTGACGGGGTTATCTGTGACGACTTCATCCTGTCCAGCGGATCGCACGTGGACGACGGGGCTATGCTGACACGTTGTTTCGTGGGGCAGGCCTGCAAACTGGGGCATAACTATTCGGCTTCTGATTCCCTGTTCTTCAGCAACTGCCAAGGGGAGAACGGCGAGGCTTGTGCTATCTTTGCCGGTCCTTTCACCGTGACGCATCACAAGTCGACGTTGCTCATCGCGGGTATGTTCTCGTTTATGAATGCCGGTTCGGGCTCTAACCAGAGTAATCATATGTACAAACTGGGGCCTATCCATCAGGGGACATTGGAGCGGGGCGCCAAGACTACATCTGATTCCTACGTTCTGTGGCCGGCTCGCGTGGGCGCCTTCTCGCTCGTCATGGGCCGACACGTCAATCACTCCGACACGACGAACCTGCCTTTCTCTTACTTGATAGAGCAGAACAACACGACTTATCTGGTGCCGGGCGTCAATCTGCGCAGTGTGGGAACCATCCGTGATGCTCAAAAATGGCCCAAGCGAGACGGCCGCAAGGATCCTAACAAACTGGATTTCATTAACTATAATCTGCTGAGTCCTTATACCGTCCAGAAAATGTTCAAGGGACGCGAGACGCTGCTCAACCTGCGTCACGCCAGTGGCGAGCTGTCTGATATCTACTCGTTTCATAGCGCCAAGATACGCAATTCGGCCTTGGTGAAAGGCATTCAGTTTTATGAGATAGCCATCCATAAATTCCTGGGCAATTCTGTCATCAAGCGGCTTGAAGGAATCGACTTCCGCAGTGACGAGGAAATCCGTGCCAGGCTTCGTCCCGATACGGCAATCGGCAGTGGCGAGTGGGTGGACATCTCGGGCCTGATTGCGCCGAAGAGTGAGGTGGACGCGCTGATAGACAATATTGAAAGCGGAGCGGTGAACAAACTGAAGGAAATCAATGCGGAGTTCGAACGGATGCATCGCAATTACTACACCTACGAATGGACGTGGGCTTACGGGAAGCTTGAGGAATTCTACGGCGTGAAGCCCGGAGAGATGACCGCTGCCGACATCATCCGCATCGTGGAGAAATGGAAAGAAGCAGTCATCGGCCTTGACCGCATGGTCTATGAAGATGCCAAAAAGGAGTTTTCCTTGGCTTCCATGACCGGCTTTGGGGCCGACGGCTCGCGTCTGGAGAAGGAAATGGACTTCGAGCAGGTGCGGG
>CALUFR010000017.1 GCA_944319875.1 uncultured Bacteroides sp. | reverse complement strand
TCTTTATTTTGTCGATCAGACTAAAAATTACTTTTTGCTTTTGTGTCTGTTCTTTCTTAGTCTTTTTTTACGCTTGTGCGTAGACATTTTATGTCTTTTTTTCTTCTTTCCGCTTGGCATAGCTTCTTAATTTTATGGGTTAATACTATTGTTTATTATTTCTTCACTGCGAGGGTGAATGTCTTGGCTGGTTTGAATGCCGGAATATTGTGCTCGGGGATGATGATTGTAGTGTTCTTAGAGATGTTACGGGCAGTCTTTTGTGCTCTTTTCTTCACTATAAAACTTCCGAATCCGCGAAGATAGACATTTTCATCCTTGGCCAAAGATACTTTTACGGCTTCCATGAAAGCTTCTACGGTTGTAAGTACAGTCGTCTTATCAATCCCGGTGTTCTTGGTGATTTCGTTTACAATATCAGCTTTAGTCATTTTTCTTTAAAAAAAATATTATTACTAATGTTTCCTTAATTTTTTGGACTGCAAATATATAGCTTTTCCGCGTCTCTGAAAAATATATTTCAGACATTTTTCTAAAAAAGTCTTGGGATTAAGTTTTGTTAGATGGAAAAGCGCTACATTTGTTGGCCGCCTTGGTGCTTCCGATGGTTTGTGGCCTTAAAAAGGAGCGCTTTGCGGTGCAAAAAAACGCTTTAATCAGACTGAAAAGAATGAATGATTTTTCGAGAATATTGTTGGATTGGTATGCCGGGCATAAACGGGAACTCCCTTGGCGCGGGACCAAAGATCCTTACCGCATCTGGATTTCGGAGATTATCCTGCAACAGACGCGTGTGGCCCAGGGATACGAATATTTCCGTAGGTTTATGGAGCGTTTCCCGGATGTGACTTCGCTGGCCGAGGCTGACGAAGATGAGGTCATGAGGTATTGGCAGGGGTTGGGCTACTACTCGCGCGCACGTAACTTGCATGCGGCGGCCCGCAGCATGAACGGTGTATTCCCGCGCACGTATGAAGGGGTGCGTGCCCTCAAGGGGGTGGGGGATTATACGGCTGCCGCCATCTGCTCCATTGCTTTCGACATGCCTTATGCGGTGGTGGACGGCAATGTGTACAGGGTGCTTTCCCGCTATTTCGGGGTGGAGACGCCCATCGATTCCACGGTGGGGAAAAAGACGTTTGCCGCACTGGCGCAGGAGATGTTGGACGTGGAGCATCCGGGGCTTTACAATCAGGCCATCATGGATTTCGGCGCCTTGCAATGCACTCCGCAATCTCCATCCTGCCTGTTCTGCCCGTTGGCGGACGCTTGTTCGGCGTTGTCCGCCGGCAAAGTCAACCAGCTGCCAGTGAAACAGCATCGGACAAAGACGACCGATCGCTATTTTACTTATATATATATATGTATAGGCGGCAAGATGCTTTTGCGCAAGCGGACGGGCAATGACATCTGGCGCAATCTGTATGAGCTGCCCTTGATCGAGACGGACCGGCAATTGTCCGGAGAGGAGCTGTTGTCACATCCGTTCCTGCGGAAGGAATTGGACGGGCAGGCTGTCCGCCCGTTTGTCCGTCCGTTGCTTATGGGCGTGAAGCATGTGCTGTCTCATCAGATTATTCATGCGGATTTTTATGAGATGAATATTCCGGCCGACATTCCGGGCTTTCCCGATTATATCCGCATCGGACAGGGAGAGTGGGAACGGTATGCCGTGCCGCGCCTCATACACCTGTTCTTGGAGAAATATGCGTAAAAATCTTGCAGATATTTGCATGGTTACATTATTCTGTTTAATTTTGGCAACCGATTTAAAAAGGAAAAAAAGTTATGTCAGTCAATAAAGTTATTCTAATAGGAAATGTCGGGAAAGATCCTGAAGTGAGATATCTGGATAGTGGAGTGGCTGTAGCCACATTCCCCTTGGCTACGTCCGACAGGGCGTATACCTTGGCTAATGGAACTCAGGTTCCTGAACGGACGGAATGGCATAACATAGTCCTTTGGCGCGGATTGGCCGAAACGGCAGAAAAGTATGTGCATAAAGGCGACAGACTGTATATCGAAGGAAAAATCCGCACGCGCTCGTATGATGATCAGGCAGGCGTGAAGCGTTATGTGACTGAGATTTTTGCGGACAGCATGGAGATGCTTTCTCCGAAACCCGCCGGAGCCGGAGTAACTCCTCAAGCGACAGCCCAGCCTAACATGCAACGACAGAATGTACAACCGCAGGTAGCGCCTGCACAAGATAATGGAACGGACGGATTGCCGTTCTGAATGTTTAACTAAATACTATCTCTTTGGACCCAGACGCTTATTTATGCCAGTTGGCTGATATTTTTAACGGAATTGTAGTACACACCCCCACGGTGTCATCTGTCATTGCCATCGTTTTGGCAGGTCTTCTTTTGCTTATATCCGGATTTGCCTCGGCGTCCGAGATTGCTTTTTTCTCGCTTTCTCCGGCAGATTTGAGTGCGATTGCCGAGCGCAGGCATCCGTCTGATTCCAAAATCAGTGATTTGCTGGCGGACAGTGAACGCTTGCTTGCCACGATTTTGATTACGAACAATTTTGTGAACGTAACCATCATCATGCTCTGCAACTTCTTCTTTATGAATGTCTTCGAGTTCCATTCTCCGGTTGCTGAGTTCTTGATACTTACGGTCATTCTGACGTTTCTTCTTTTGCTTTTCGGGGAAATAATGCCCAAGATTTATTCGGCTCAGAAGACATTGGCTTTTTGCCGGTTCGCGGCTTCGGGCATATCCATGTTCCGTTCGGTGTTCTATCCCTTGGAATCGTTGCTGATGCGTTCTTCTTCTTTCCTGAGCAAGCATGTCTCGCGTAAAAATCATAAAATTTCCGTCGATGAATTGTCCCACGCGCTGGAGCTCACGGACAAAACGGAAATCTCAGAAGAAAATAACATTCTGGAGGGAATCATCCGCTTCGGTGGGGAGACAGCCAAGGAGGTGATGACTTCGAGACTTGATGTCGTGGATCTGGATATACGCACTCCTTTTAAGGATGTGCTGAAGTGCATCATAGAGAACGCTTATTCGCGCATACCTGTCTATGCGGAGTCGCGTGACAATATCAAAGGAATTTTATACATCAAAGACCTGCTGCCCCATTTGAACAAAGGGGATAATTTTCGGTGGCAATCCCTTATCCGGCCTGCCTATTTTGTGCCAGAAACCAAGATGATTGACGACTTGCTTCGTGATTTCCAGGCCAATAAGATACATATTGCCATTGTGGTGGATGAATTCGGAGGAACGTCGGGCATTGTGACAATGGAAGATATCATAGAAGAAATTGTGGGTGAAATACACGATGAATATGATGACGAGGAGCGGACGTATGTGGTACTCAACGATTGTACGTGGGTGTTTGAGGCAAAGACGTTGCTGACCGATTTTTATAAGGTTACCAAGATAGATGAGTCTGAGTTTGAAGACGTCTCGGGTGACGCTGATACGGTAGCGGGATTATTGCTCGAACTGAAGGGAGAGTTTCCGGCTTTGCATGAGCGTGTCTCCTATAAAAATTATGAGTTTGAGGTGCTTGAAATGGACAGCCGTCGCATCTTGAAGGTAAAGGTTACCATCAAGAAACCATTGGCGGTTGCTTCCGGGGAGGATAAGTAGTGGCTTTGTACCTGCAACATAAGAACAGTAATTGTCATTGGGCCGTTTGGAAGGTTGAAGAAACGGTAGAGGATCTGCTGTCCATGCTTCCTCACGCTGAGAGTTATAAACAGGAAGCAGAACATTTTTTGTCTGTTCATCGGCGTTTGGAGTGGTGTGCCGTACGCGTTCTGCTCTATTCCATGCTTGGCGAGGAAAAGAAGATTTTATATCGTAGCAGTGGAAAGCCCTATCTGGCGGATGCCTCCCGCTCCTTGAGCATATCTCATACAAAAGGTTATGTGGCGGTTATCTTAGGAAGACCGGATTGGGAAGTTGGAATTGATATTGAGCAGTTTGGTGAACGCGTCCGTAAAGTGTCCGATCGGTTTATGCGGCCTGATGAGCGAGTGGTTTGTTATAAAGGAACGGAGACCTGGAGTTTGCTTCTACATTGGTCGGCCAAGGAGACGCTGTTCAAATGCCTGAACTCAGACGGAGTGGATTTTCGTGACCATTTGCGGATATTTCCATTTGATATTTCTTCCGAAGGAATGTTTGAGGCTGTTGAATATCGGACGGAGGCTTGTCGTAAGTTTCTCGTTCATTATTGCCTGAACCCTGATTATGTGTTGACCTATGTCTGTTTGCCGCCAACCTTAGCGGAATGACGAAACAAAAAGAGATGTCCGGCCGAAATCACTTCGTCCGGACATCATTCATAAACTTTGGCAGAAGTTTATTGTTTTTACTTTCTCTGAATAAGTTTAGATGAATGAAATGAAGGGACGAAATCCCGGTTCATTAGACTCACCGCTTTTTCCTCGAAAGCAATGATATAGATTTGCATGGCAGGTCTTCTGACTCGTTTCTGTTGCAGGCTGCCTTCCCGGAAATCTGTTTCCAGTGGCATGGAGAGAGATGCTTGCAACGTTCTAATGAAACTCACAGCAGCGGGACTGTTCGGGATTTGCACCCGATTCCCTTTTAATCGCAGCCTTTGCTTGAAAGGCATGCGAACCAATGCGGAGCAAAGATAGGACTTTTTTTGTTATGATTGAATAGTGGAACGGAAATTTTGTTTTCGGAATGGTCTACTTCTCTTTGGCCAACGTGAAGACGAATTCCAGTCCACCGCCCGGATTATTCTTGGCTGAGATGGTTCCTCCGTGGATTAACACCGCATTCTTTACGATGGCTAATCCCAATCCCGTACCTCCCAACTTGCGTGAACGGCCCTTGTCAACGCGATAGAAACGTTCGAAAAGTCGGTTCAGGTGTTCCGGAGCAACACCAACGCCCGTGTCGGCAAAACTGAAGTAATAGAAGTTTTCGTCCTCCCGGAAACAGCTGATATGTACGTGGATATGGGTGCCTGCATAGGCTATGGCATTATCCATCAGATTGCGGAAAATGGAGTAGAGCAGCGAATAATTTCCTCTGAGCAGGATATGGGGCTTCAGGGAGTTGACTACGGTGATATTCTTTTCTTCCAATTCCAAAGCCACTTCGTTCACGATGTTGCCCACCAGGAGACTGACGTCCACTTTTTCCATATCGATCAGGTTGGCGGCTTCGTCCATGCGGGTCAATACGGAAATATCGCGCAATAGGCGTGTCAGGCGGTTGCTTTGTGCATAGCATCGCTCCAGGAAGGTCTGCATCTTTTCTTGCGGCAGGTCTTGGGCATTTAGAATAGTTTCCAAGTACCCCTGAATACTGCTGACAGGAGTTTTCAGCTCGTGGGCAATGTTTTGGGTGAGTTGTCGCTTCAGGCGTATCTGTTCTTCTTCCTGCGAGATGTCGTTGATGGAGATTTCGAAGCTCAGGTCTTGGAAGATAATGCACTCCACGATGAAGATACGTCCGTTCTTGTTGATGGTGAGTGACATTCGTTTTTCTTCTTTCCCCAATGAGCTTTTCTGTGATTTGTTGATGAAATCAGTAATCTTCTGGAATTCACAGACAGAGAATATCTCTTCGGTCGTTTCCAGGTTGGAGTCCGAAATCAGGTTGCTGAATTGGATGAACAGGTTGTTGACCAGGATTTCCTTTTTCTCCTTGGTGAATACTCCCAGTCCTTCATGGGATGTCTGAAGGTGGGTAATCAGTTTTTCGCGCTCGATGTAGAGAGCTTCTTTCGTTTCCCGTAGGCGGCGGTAGATTTGGATGATATGTTGGGAAATCTCGCCCAGTTCATTGTGCGGGAAAGCCGATTGCAAGTCCGTCTCGATAGGTTCATTCTTGTCTGCCCGTTTGGCAAATTGGCGCAATTGAGTGATGGCCGTTCCTAATCGGGAGGTGAAATGATAATAGATGAAAACCAGTACAATAGTCACGAACAGCGTGAACCACAAGTAATGCCAGTCGGCAGACAAATGGTTGATGAGGTCAACATTGTAAGGCAGAGCCGAGCGGATAATGCAGGAACCGAAGTTCGTGGCCGAGTAGAAGTAGGACATGCCTGTCGTTTCCGAAGTCCGGCGCACGTCGTAGCCTCTTTGGTCTTTTAGTGCCTGTCGCACTTCCTGCCTGTCCAGGTGATTGTCTGTTGGCAGACCGGGTTCGTAGCTGTCATATATCACCTTCCCTTCGGGGGTAATGATAGTAACCCGTAACTCCTTGTCGGCTTGAAGGATGTTTTCTTGGATCAAGGGCGTCCAAAGACTGTCAGGAGTTTCTTGCAACCTGTGGAACAGGTCTTCGTTAAAGTCCTGCAGCTGGAGATTGAGCAGTTCTATCTTGTATTCTTTTTCCCGCTGGTACTGGTAGGTGATGACGCTGCCTACAAAGATGAGGAACAGCAGGATAACCGACAGGAAAAGTTTCCTGCTGAATGACAGTATGTGGCGGGGTTCATTCGGCTTCGAAGCAGTATCCATATCCCAATCGTGTTACAATGCATTTGCCATAATCACCTATTTTTTTGCGCAGACGTGTAATGTTGACGTCAATGGTGCGGTCGAGCACATAAACTTCGTCGCTCCATACCTTGTTCAGAATGTCTTCGCGCGAGAATACTCTGCCTTTATTCTGCAGAAGGAGCAAAAGAATCTCGAATTCTTTTTTGGTCAGCGGAGCTTCCTCACCGTCAATGCTTACTTTCTTTTTGGTTATGTCAAGAATGAGTGACTTATAGACCAGCTGTTCCGGAACCCGTTCTGCCTCGGCTGCGTTGGTGCGGCGTAATACAGCCTTGACTCTTGCAGATACCTCGCGGAGAGAGAACGGTTTGGATATGTAGTCGTCGGCTCCCAGGTTGAAGCCGGTGATTGTATCGTTTTCCGTATCTTTGGCCGTAATGAATATGATGGGTACATGTGCTGTCTTCTTGTCTTGTTTCAACATACGAGCCATCTTGAAACCGGAAATTTCTCCCATCATGACATCCAGGAGCAGCAAGTTGTATTTGCTGATTCCCATTTGCAGGGCTTCTTCGGCAGAATTGGCGGTATCTACTTCGTAACCTTCGTTTTCAAGGTTAAACTTTAAAATTTCGCACAATTCTTCTTCGTCGTCGACAACCAGTATCCGATAGTTATTCATTGCTTTTGTCTTTTAAATGAGGAATAATGTTACAAATGTAGAACTTATTTCATTTCTTGCGGCAAAAATGAGGCATTTTTGTTACGCAAACGTGAAACAGCTATTACATTATCGTTACAAACCTTGCGGTTCAAAATAACTTGCCGCGTTTTTTGCGCCGCTTTTCTTTGCATATCCGTTGCAGTAATGTTACTTTTGCGAAGATTACGTTGATTGCGATATGGAACAAGTCAAAAAGTATATTTCTCCGGGTGCATGGTTTTCCATGGAATACCCGGCCGTGTGGAGCGAATTCGAGGACAGCGAAGGTTCGTTCCTGTTTTATAACCCCGATGAGTGGACCGGCAATTTCCGCATCTCGGCCTATCGTGGCGATGCCGGTTACGGACGTGAGTCCGTCCGGCAGGAGCTGAAGGAGAATCCTTCGGCCACGCTGGTGAAAGTGGGCGCATTGGAGTGTGCCTACAGCAAGGAGATGTTCGAGGAAAAGGGTGCGTATTATACGTCGCATATCTGGATTACAGGTGTGGATGACGTGGCTTTCGAATGTTCGTTTACCGTGCGCAAAGGTGAGCCCGTGGTCGAAGCCGAGCGGGTGATTGCTTCCTTACAGGTGCGCAAGGCAGACATGAAATATCCCGCCGAGCTTATCCCTGTCCGTCTTTCCGAGATCTATCAGATAGACGAAGCCTATGAATGGGTAGAAAAAACGGTGAAAGACTTGCTGAAAAAAGATTTTCAAGGAACGGAAGAGGACGTGGAGAGCATGCAGCAGGTCGTGGACCGAGGTGTGATAGGCCCCAAGAAAAAGGAGCGGTGGCTTGCGTTGGGCATCACGCTTTGTGTGATCATGACCAACGAAATGGACGGCTTGGAGTGGCGTACACTGATTGACGGCAACCGCGAAGCCCCCGTACTGCTTAACATCGCTACCGGACGTTGGATTGATCCCATGAAACTGGTCTGGAGTAAGGTGAAAGCTGGTGAAAAGGTTGATCTGGCGGAAGCTTATTGCAACAACGGATAAGCATTACCGGTTTTTTTCTTTCTTCATTATTAATTCTTCATTCTTCATTTAAACCAATGTCTCCTATACTGCAAGTAGAAAACCTTACCAAGTCCTTCGGTGACTTGATTTTGTTTGAAAACATATCCTTCGGTCTGGTCGAAGGTCAACGCGTCGGCCTGATAGCCAAGAATGGAAGTGGCAAGTCCACGCTGCTCAACATTCTTTCGGGAAAGGAAGGGTACGACGAAGGAAAGATCTCCTTTCGGCGAGACCTTCGGGTGGGCTATCTGGAGCAGACTCCTTCGTATCCCGGAGAGTTGACTGTACTTGAAGCCTGCTTCCATCACGGCAATAGCACCGTGGATCTTATCAAAGACTATGAGCGCTGCATGGAAACCGAAGGTCATCCCGGCCTGGACGAACTGCTTGCGCGTATGGACCAGGAAAAGGCATGGGATTACGAGCAAAAGGCCAAACAAATTCTTTCGCAACTGAAGATACGCGACTTCGACCAGCAGATGAAGCACCTCTCCGGAGGACAGTTGAAGCGTGTGGCGTTGGCTAATACGCTTATTACCGAGCCCGACCTTCTGATTCTTGACGAACCCACCAACCACCTCGACCTTGACATGACCGAGTGGCTGGAGGATTATCTGCGCCGCACCAATCTGTCGTTGCTCATGGTGACGCATGACCGTTACTTCCTGGATCGTGTCTGCTCCGAAATCATCGAGATAGACAACCGTACGCTCTATTCGTACAAGGGGAACTATAGCTATTATCTGGAGAAGCGCCAGGAACGTATCGACGCCAAGACGGCGGAGGTGGAGCGCGCCAACAATCTGTATCGCACCGAATTGGAATGGATGCGGCGCATGCCGCAGGCCCGCGGGCACAAAGCCCGTTATCGTGAAGAAGCCTTTTACGAACTGGAGAAGGTGGCTAAGCAACGTTTTCACGACGCTAATGTGAAGCTTGACGTCAAAGCTTCCTATATAGGCAACAAGATTTTCGAGGCCGACCACCTGTGCAAGGCTTTCGGTGACTTGAAGATACTGGATGACTTCTCTTACATCTTTGCCCGTTACGAGAAGATGGGTATCGTGGGCAATAACGGTACGGGCAAATCCACTTTCATCAAGATGCTGATGGGACTGGTGAAGCCCGACAGCGGTACACTGGACATCGGTGAGACCGTTCGCTTCGGCTACTATTCGCAGGACGGACTTCAGTTCAACGAACAGATGAAGGTAATTGATGTGGTGCAGGACATTGCCGAGGTCATCGAACTGGGCAATGGCAAGCGGCTTACCGCCTCGCAATTCCTTCAGCACTTTCTCTTTACACCCGAGACGCAGCACAGTTACGTCTACAAATTGAGTGGGGGAGAACGCCGCCGGCTCTATCTTTGCACGGTGCTGATGCGAAACCCCAATTTCCTGGTGCTGGACGAGCCTACCAATGACCTTGACATCGTCACTCTGCAGGTACTCGAGGAATATCTACAGGGTTTCAAGGGATGTGTCATCGTCGTGAGCCACGACCGTTACTTCATGGATAAAGTGGTGGATCACCTGTTGGTGTTCAACGGTGGGGGTGACATCCGCGACTTCCCCGGCAATTATACCCAGTATCGCGAATGGAAGGAGGCTAAAGCGCGCCATGACAAGGAACAGCAGGTGGCCTCTAAGCCACAGGTGGCGAAACCCGCACGCACCCGTTCGGACGAGAAACGCCGCATGAGCTTTAAGGAACGGCGCGAGTTCGAGCAGCTCGAGAAGGAGATTGCCGAGCTCGAGGTCGAGAAGAAAACGATTGAGGATGCTTTGTGTAGCGGTACGCTTTCGGTGGACGAGCTGACGGAGAAGTCCCGCCGCCTGCCCCAGCTGACAGACCTGATAGACGAGAAGACGATGCGTTGGCTGGAATTGAGTGAGATAGAAGGATAAGATAGAACCTATTGGAATGAATGTATTTATGAAACCGATAACCGATGTTTGTCAGGCTGGTATCTCTAACTATCACAGCCACTCTCTTTATTGTGACGGCCGTGCCGGCATGGAGGACTTTGTACGCTTTGCCTTGAGCCATGGCTTCACGTCCTACGGCTTTTCCTCGCACGCTCCGTTGCCTTTTCCGACAGCGTGGACGATGGAATGGGACCGCATGGACGACTACCTGGCTGAGTTCCGCCGTCTGAAGGAAAAATATGCCGGACGCATTGAACTGTATATTGGGCTGGAAATTGATTATCTGAACGAAGAGAGTAATCCCGCTTCCGAATGCTTCCGCTGCTTGCCGTTGGACTACCGCATCGGGTCCGTCCATCTGCTCTATGACGATGAAGGGCGTGTGGTCGATTCCGATTCGCCTGCCGACAAGTTCCGGCAGATGGTCGAAAAGCACTTCCGGGGTGACGTGGAGCGTGTGGTGCGTCTCTATTATGAACGTTCCCATCGCATGTTGGAGCTGGGCGGCTTCGACATCGTGGGCCATGCCGACAAGATCCATTACAACGCCGCCTATTGCCGCCCCGGCATTCTAGAAGAACCGTGGTACGACCGCCTTGTGCGCGATTATTTTGCCGAGGTAGCCCGTCGCGGTTATCAGGTGGAGATTAACACGAAAGCTTACGAAGGACTGGGCGTCTTTTATCCCGGCGAGCGCTATTTCCCGTTGCTCCGTGAGTTGGGTATCCGTGTGCAGGTGAACAGCGACGCCCATTATCCCGAACGCATTGCCAGTGGCATGACCGAGGCCTTCCGTGCGCTGCGTCGCGCGGGTTTTACATCCGTCATGCGGCTTCGGGGCGGACAATGGGTGGAGAGTCCGCTATAAAACGTTCTCTGTTGAGGTATGTATATAGAAAACTCCGGCATTTGCCTGCAAGTGCCGGAGTTTTCTGTTCTAACAGTATCTGAGCTTACTTCAGCAGGAACTCGTTGATGGCTTTCTTGAATGTAGCCTTATCGGCTGCTCCGGCCATCAGCTGTGGCTGCTCCTTCATGGGGATGAACACGAAGAGAGGGATGCTGGTGGCGTTGAACAGGGCGGCAAGCTCTCTTTGTTTGTCTACGTTTACTTTGTAGATCGTGATTTTCCCGGCATATTCTTGGGCCAGTTCTTTCATGATGGGAGCCACCCTGCGGCAAGGTCCACACCAATCGGCGTAGAGGTCGATGATGGCAGGCTTGTCTCCCTTGTATTTCCATTCCTTGCTGTTTTCATAATCGAACACTTTCTCGATGAACAGAGCCTTGTCCATCACAATCACCTCCTGGGCATAGCCGAAGAGGGTGGTGGCCGCCAGGGCCAGGGTAAGCAATAACTTCTTCATAATAATGGAGAATTGATTAATAATACTTAATACATCACATCTGATATCTTTCAATCAACCCGACCAACTCGTTGCTTTGCACCACACCCGACTGCCGCCACACCTGCTTCCCGCCTTTGAATAGCATCAGTGTGGGAACAGCCTGGATGCCGTATTGCATGGCCAACCCCTGTTGTTCGTCCACGTCTATCTTGACGATACGTGCTTTGTCGCCCACACGGGCCTTGACGTTCTCCAAGACGGGGTGCATCATCTTACAGGGGCCGCACCACGTGGCATAGAAATCTACCAGTATGGGCTCTGCGGTATTGTTGATCAGTTCTGTAAATCTTTCCATAATTGATGTCTTGATCATGTGTTAACAACCGGCGCATCGTTTGGGTTCACTCCACAATGTCCAATTCGTCGATGAGGTGCGAAGCACCGGCGTATTTCTCTATAATAAATAAAGTATAGCGTATGTCCACGCAGGCGGCACGTTGCGAAGAGGGGCGGAAGGCGATGTCGCCCGTCAGTCCCTCATAGTTGCGGTCGAAGGCGGTGCCGATGAGTTCGCCTTGCGCGTTGAACACAGGGCTGCCGGAGTTTCCACCGGTGTTGTCCGTGTCAACGATGAAGCATACGGGCATGCGACCGTCGGGCAGGGCATAGCGACCGTAGTCCTTCGCACGCCAAAGCTGCTTCAGACGATCGGGTACGACGAACTCCCAGTTCTCCGGATCTTCCTTTTGCATGACGCCGTCGAGGGTGGTCTGGTAGTCATACACGGCACCGTCTGCCGGTTCATAGGAAGCCACTTTGCCATAGGTGAGGCGCAGGGTGGAGTTGGCGTCGGGATAGATAGCCTGTCCGTTGGCCCGGCGCATGTCCGTCATGCCTTTCACCCACGTCTTGTGGGCTGCGTTGTAATCACGGTTGGCGTCCATCATGGCGATAGCGGTCTGCAGCAGGCCATCGGTGATGGAGTATTTGAAGACGATCATCCAGTCGCCGGTCAGGCGGTAGAGCTTGGGTTTGCGGATAAACTTGTCAAAGTTCTCGCGGCTACCGAAGATGGAGTATTCGAAGCAGGCATCGATGAACTTGTCCGTGTCGCCTTTGAAACGCTTGTCTATCACCTGGAAGATGCCGATGCGCTGGTCTGCGGGGATATACTTGGCGTAGGTGCGCAGCATCTCCTTGCCTACGAGTCTCTCCACTTCGGGGAAGGGAACGGAGGCAAAATACTTGTCGGCGGCACGGCGCAAGCTGTCCGTCGCTTCCCGAATGGCTTCCTTGTCCTTACTCTTGAGGGCGGTGACGAGGGCGGCGGTATTGGGGATGCGCATGAAGTCGAGAGCCGTCACCAGGGCTTCCTGGATGGCCTGCTGATGGTAGAGGGCGGGGCGGCGTTTTTCCACGATCGAGTGGATGCGGTCGAAGGCAGCCTGGTAGGAGGTATCTCCCAACTGGCGTCCCCGCTCCAGCAAGGCTTCCTGCTGGGCGCGTTTCGTGTCGAGCACGTGGAGGCGCAGAAGACCTTCGTTCATGCCGATGGCATTCTTCCAGTAGTTGGCGCTGGAGGCGTACTTGCTGGCGTAATGGATACGCACGGCATCATCTTTCAGCATCTGCTCCATCAACACTTGTTGGCGGGCACCGCGTACGTGGTGGCGCATGAAGTTAGTGGTCTGCATGCGCTCTTCTACCTCATCAGACGTCATGTAGCGCCAGTTGCGTCCGGGGAAACCCATGACGAAGGCAAAGTCGCCCTCGCGATATCCCCGGAGGCTGATGCGCAAGTGGCGTTTCACACGCAGGGGAACGTTGGAGGCGGAGTAGGGGGCAGGGTTTCCGTCGGCGTCAGCGTAGATGCGGAAGAGGGAGAAGTCACCCGTGTGACGGGGCCACATCCAGTTGTCCGTGTCGGCACCGAACTTGCCGATGCTTGATGGAGGCGCACCCACCATGCGGATGTCGCTGTACGTTTTCTTCAGGAAGACGTAGTACTTGTTTCCGCCGTAGAAGGCCTTCAACTCCATCGTCTCGCCGGGACCCAGGTCGATTCCTTCGGCCAGGGCAAAGCGTTCGGCCACGGTACGCAGGTACTTGGGCGAGAGATAGTTCGTCCCCTGCGGATCGGAATCCTTCCGGAGTTGTTCCTCCACGAATGAGGTAACGTCCAGTATGCGGTCGATGAAAGTCACGGTGAGTCCCTCGCAGGGCAGTTCCTCACTGCGTTTCATGGCCCAGAAGCCGTCTGTCAGGTAGTCGTGATCCACGCTGCTGTGCTGCTGGATGGCTCCGTAGCCGCAGTGGTGGTTTGTCAGCACGAGGCCTTCTGCCGAGATGACCTCACCTGTGCATCCGCGGCCGAAGTGAACTACGGCGTCTTTCAGTGCGATCCCGTCGGGATTATAGATGGAATCCACGGGGATAAGCAGCCCTAATTCACGCATGGCCGCCTCGTTCTGCTGCTTCAAGTCGGTCAGCATCCACATCCCTTCGTCGGCGCGTGCGGCGGGGAGGACCGAAGCCGCCACGAGGGCGGCTATGAATAGTCTTTTCATATCACAATGTCTGTTGGTTTTCTGTGACTCTTATTCGATAATGGTCATCTCGTTGATGAGGTGGCTGCATCCGCCCAGCTTGTCGAGGATGAAGAGCATATAGCGGATGTCCAGTGCGATGCAACGTTGCAGGTTGTTGTCGAAGTTGATATCACCGCTCAGGGACTCCCAGTTGCCGTCGAAGGCACAGCCTATCAAGTTTCCTTCACCATTGATGACGGGCGAGCCGGAGTTTCCGCCGGTGATGTCGTTCGTCGTCAGGAAGCAGACGGGCATGGTGCCGTCGGCCATGGCATAGCGTCCGAAGTCTTTCTTTTGGATGAGCTCTTTCAGCTTGGCGGGCACGACGAACTCGGGGTTCTCGGGATCTTCCTTCTCCAGGATGCCGTCCGTAGTGGTGAAGAACTTGTAGTGCACACCGTCCTTGGGATTGTAGGACTTCACGTTGCCGTAGGTCAGGCGGATGGTGAAGTTGGCGTCGGGATAGGAAGGCACGGGGAGTTTCATCTCGTTCAGTCCGCGTACGTAAGCCTTGTGCAGGAGGTCAATGCCTTTGTTGGCTTCGGCCAAAGCCTTGGATGCTTCAGCCAAGGCGTCAAGCTTGGCACGGCTGTAGGCGGTGGCGAGATCGCGGTCGATGGCCTTCACGGTAGGCTTGCGGAGGAATTTGTCGAGGTTCTCGCGGCTGGAGAAGATGGAGCGGTCGAAGAGGTCGTTGACGTAAGCTTCATAGTCACCCTTGTATTCGTCGCGTATGGTGCGGTAGAGGGCGGGCAGCTCTTCGGGGCTGAGGGCTTTAGCCAGTGCAGGGAGCATGGCGAGGGCCACGGCGCGGTCCACTTCCTTATCGTAGTCCTTGTTGTAGATGCTTTCGAAGCTCTTTTCGAGCAGCTTCTTCGAGGCCTCGAGCAGGGAATCGTTCTTCGTCTCGATGGCTTCTTTGAGTTTGTCCATCAGGGCAGGCGGGCATCCGAATTCGATGGTGCGGCCCAGGCCTTCGGCGATGTACATATAGCGGCGCATCAGAGGTGTCGCTTTCTCCACGATGGCGTCTATTTTGCTTACCACGCCTTCATATTCGGACTTGCCTGCGGCAAACTGGGCAAAGCGTTTCTCCTGCTCGGCCTTGGTGCCCAACACATTGTTGTCCACGATGGCCTTGTTCATGCCGATGGAGTTTTTCCAATAGTTGCTGCTTCCGGCGAACTTGTTGGCGTATTGGATGCGGATCTTGTCACTCTCGGCCATGTGCTTCTTTAGCACGTCGAGGTAGACGGTGCGCATGTCTATCATGGCTTGGTTCTGTGCGGTCATCATCTGCTTCACCTCGCTTTGTGTCAGATAGCGTTCGGTTGAGCCGGGGAAGCCCATGATCATGGCATAGTCGCCCTCGTCCAGTCCCTTGATAGAGATGGGGAGGTACTTGGGTGTCTTCAGGGGGACGTTGTCGGCACTGTATTCGGCCGGCTCTCCGTTTTTGTCTGCATAGATGCGGAAGATGGAGAAGTCACCCGTGTGGCGCGGCCACATCCAGTTGTCCGTCTCTCCACCGAACTTGCCTATGCTCGAGGGCGGAGCGGCTACCATGCGGACGTCGCTGTACACTTTATAATAAATAAGGTAATACTTGTTTCCGGCATAGAAGGGGAGTGCCAAGGGTTCGATGCCCGGTTTGCCCTTCAGATCGCTCTTCTCCAATTCAGCCTTGGCCAGCTTGGCGAGGAAGGGACGGGTCATGGCTTGGTATTCGTCTACTTCGCCCGCCTTGATTTTGGCGTTCACCAGGTCGGTGATGTCCACGATGCGGTGCACGAAGCGGAACTTTAAGCCCGGTGTGGGCAGTTCCTCACTGCGCTTCATGGCCCAGAAACCGTCTGTCAGATAGTCGTGCTCCACGCTGCTGTGTTGCTGGATGGAGGAGTATCCACAATGGTGATTGGTCAGAATGAGGCCTTCGGGCGAGATGATTTCACCCGTGCATCCCCCACCGAAGATGCCCACGGCGTCTTTCAGTGACACGCCATTGGTATTGTAAATGTCGTCGGCTTCCAACTTTAAGCCTTGCTTCTTCATCAGGTCGATGGAGTTTTGTTGCTTCAGGAGTTGGAGCAACCACATGCCTTCATCAGCCTGTGCCGAGAAGGTGAATGCTGCGGCCAGTGCCGCGGCGAGATACTTTTTGATGTTCATAATTATTTAATATTAAATGATAATTTATTTTTCAGGAGTTAGAGGGAGTTAGAGGGAGTTAGAGGCCGATAGTTGGTCCGGCGATTACGTCAAAGGTATTGGCTTTTAACTCCTGCCGAAGGCATAACTCCTTCTAACTCCATTTAACTCCTTTCGGGGCAAAGCCCCGCTAAATTCCCTTTTTACTTGTTTATATCCTCCCTTCCTTTATCGCTTGCATCACGTTGGCAGGTGCGCGCTTGGCCATGTATTCCTGCTTCATGAAGTCCATGTAGGGCGCTACGTGGGCGAAGAACTTGCGATATCCGGCGCAGAGGTAGTTCAACCCCGGCTCGCCATCGGCTGTACGGGCAAAACGGTTTTTAGGGCAATCGCCATTGCAGGCAAAGAGCCATTCGCACTCTTTGCATTGGCGGGGCAAAGAGTCTTCTTTGGCACGGCCAAAGTTCTGCTGACGTTCGCTGTACATCATTTCTACCAGTGTCTGTTGGTAGATGTTGCCCAGCTTGTATTCAGGAAAGACGAAGTGGTCGCACGCATAGACGTCGCCGTTGAACTCCATCACTCCGGCATGCCCGCACGTCCGCGCCATGCTGCACACGCCCGGCTGCTCGCCGCACCAGTTGGCCAGCGTGGAGTCGAAAATCTGTATGTAGTACGTGCCTACGTCCTCTTTTACCCATTCGTCGAACAGGCCGCAAAGGAAATTTCCCCATTGCTCGGGGCTGACCGAGAAATCGGCCAAGGGAGCCTCATAATCGGCCGGTGAGGCCAGATGGCGTCCGTCATCGTGAGGCAGGATGCGCTCTACGATGGGAGCGAACTGGATGTAGTGGCAACCTATCTCCTTGAAGAAGCGGTAAAACTCCACCGGGTAGTCGGCGTTGTAGTCGTTCACCACCGCCATGCCGTTCCATTCCACTCCGTGCTTTTTCAGCAGGTTGATGCCTTGCATCACTTTGTGGAAGGAAGGGCGTCCCTGCTTGTCGCGGCGGTATTCGTCGTGAAACTCCTGCGGACCGTCGATGGAGATGCCTACCAACCAGTTGTTTTCCTTGAAGAAGCGGCACCACTCATCGGTCAGCAGCGTGCCGTTCGTCTGTATGCAGTTGTCTATGGTGCGTCCGTTGGCATACTTCTTTTGCAGCTCCATGGCGCGCTTGTAGAAAGCGATGGGGCGCATCAGCGTTTCTCCTCCGTGCCAGGTGAAGAGCACCTGAGGCATGGTTTGCGAGTTGATATACTCCTCAATGAACTTTTCCAGCAGTTCTTCGCTCATCACGTGCCTGGGATTTCCCTGATACAGCTTGGACTTCTCTGTATAATAGCAGTAATCGCAAGCCAGGTTGCACAAGGCCCCCACGGGTTTCAGCATCACGTAGAGCGGTTTGGCGAAAGGTGCGTATGTCGTCATGTTCGTTATTCTTCTGTCTATAGATAAATGTTGTGCAAAAATACGTAAAGCAAATGAAAATACGTTTCTTGCCTCTTTCTTTATAAGGATTATTAATACCTTTGCGGCGTGTAAATCCTAAATGCATTTTTACATGAATATGAACAAGAGGCGCGTTAATTGCATTTTCTCTTTGATGTTGTTGCTCGTGTTGTTTGCTTCGTGCAGCAAGCGTTACAAGATAGAGGGCAACTCGTCGGTAACCAGTCTTGACGGAAAGATGCTCTATCTGAAGACGTTGACGGAAAGCGGTGACTGGGTGACGGTCGATTCGGCAGAGGTGGTGCATGGTCTGTTCAAGATGAAAGGACAGGCGGACAGTGTGCGGGCTGTTGTCCTGTATATGGGCGATGAGGGCCTGATGCCGTTGGTTCTTGAAGACGGACACATCCACGTTGATATTGCGAATATGCAGCTGGAAGCCGGAGGAACCCCGCTGAACGACAGACTGTATGACTTTATCAACAAGCGCAACTCAATGGAGCTGGCTGTGGAGGAAGTGGAGCGTAAAGAAGCCCGCATGGTGCTGGACGGCGTGGCACTGGACGATATTCATGAACAGTTGCAGCGGGAAGCCGATTCGCTGACACGTGTGATGGATGCGTATGTGAAAGGTTTTATCGTGGACAACTCAGAGAATGTATTGGGTCCCTGCGTCTTTATGCTGATGTGTAGCACGTTGCCCTATCCGGTGATGACTCCTGCCATAGAAGACATTATGAAGAAAGCTTCTCTTTCCTTTAAGGAGCATGTGCTGGTGAAGGATTTCATATCCAGGGCCAAGGAGAACATGAAGCTTATCGAAGAGCAGAAACGCCTGCATCAGAATATGGCTTCCACGCAGCCTTAAGCGCGGGCAAGATTGTTCCGCCTCGTTTTCCCATCGGTCGTAATAACCCTTTCTGACGGCACGCTTCGTGACCCTCTGACGGCACGTGCCGTGACCTCCTGACGACACGCTTCGTGAGACCCTGACGAAGCACTGTGTCACAACCCCATAAAGCACTGTGTTGTGGAGTGCGGAAAAACGCTATGCCATGCCCTTATATTTTTCGGGCAGGGCGCTTTCCACGGCGGCATAAGTTTCGTCCATGGTGGCTTTCACGTTTTCCGGCCCCTTGCATTTAGGGGGAATGGGCTCGTGGATGGTCAGCGTAAGGCGGTGGCGGTGTATCCATTTGCCCGTACGGGGCAGAATTTCGAACGAACCGTCTATGGTGACAGGCACTACAGCCAACTGCAGGTCGTCTGCCAGTTGGAAGGCACCGCGCTTGAAAGGACTCAGGTGTCCTGTGGATGTACGTGCCCCTTCGGGGAAGACAACGACTGAAACGCCGTCTTTCAGAGACGCTTCGGCCTTGCGCATCATGGATATCATCTTTTTCGGATTGCCTCGTTCCACGAAGATATGGCCGGCGCTTTCGCAGGCTTTACCCACGAAAGGAATTTTCCGCAGACTCTGTTTCATCATCCACTTGAAGTTACGGCCCAGGAATCCGTAGATAAGGAAAATGTCGAAAGCCCCCTGATGGTTGGGCGCGAAGACATAGGACGTGTGTTTGTGCAGCTTCTCGCGTCCCACTACACGGACGGGAATCAGCAGAAGAAAACACGTCAACTGCGACCATATCTTGCCGGGATAGTATCCCCAAAAATGTGCTCCACCCAGCAGTGAACCGATGATGGTAATCAATGCCGTTATGACGGTCAGCGCCAGAAACAGGGGAAGCGCGATGCAAATCTGATAAATGTAGTAGAAAAACTTCATGACACAGGCTTTTTTTCTGGGGCAAAGATAGTGAAAGTCGAAAGCAGAAAAAACAAGCTTGCTTGATTTTTTTGCTGAGGCGCCTCCTATTTTATTTAAAGATAGTGAAAGTCGAAAGCAGAAAAAACAAGCTTGCTTGATTTTTTTTGCTGAGGCGCCTCCTATCTATTTCCGAAAGGTGGTTCTTACTTATTTTTTCTTTTCAGAGTGAAGACAGTTATCTCCGGCCAGGCACCAAAGCGGAAGGGGAGTCCGACGTAGCCGATACCTACGTTGACATAGAGTCCTCGCTTACCTTCATAGTACATACCCGACCATTCGGGGTACTTCAGCGATGAAAGTGAACGGCCGAAGAGGGTCATTTGCATGGCGTGTGTATGCCCGGCCAACATCAAGTCGATATCCGAATCGGGCAGCACCTCGCGTCGCCAGTGTGTAGGATTGTGACTCAGCAAAATACTGAACAGGCCTTCTGTGCCGCGGGTGGCTTGAGTCAGGTCGGCATGCTGTGAGAAGGGGGGCTCACCGTCGTTTTCCACACCGATAAGGGCAATGCTGTCTCCATGATGATGCAGGATGACGTGGCTGTTGTCCAGTAAATTCCAGCCCATATTTCGTTGTGCGTTCCGCAGGTATTGCAGGTTGTCGGCCTCTTCGCGGCTGTTCTTCCAATGGTAGTAGGTGCCGTAGTCATGGTTGCCCAGCACGGAGTAAACACCATCGGGAGCTTTCAGACGCGACAGGGTTGTCCGGAAGGCATCCAGTTCGTGACTTTGTTGGTTCACCAGGTCGCCCGTAAAGACGATGAGGTCGGCTTTCTGCTTGTTGGTCAACTCCACCAGTTTCTCTATGGCTTCGGGGCGTCCCTGCCAACTGCCGATATGGATATCCGACAGTTGGACAATGCGGTATCCGTCGAAGCCTTCGGGCAGGCGGTCCGATTCATAAGTCACCTCTTTCACATCAAAGCGCGTGATGCCTGCCGTAGCGCCATAAATTACATTGACGAAACTGATTACCCCCAGCAACAGTCCCAGGATGGTGAAAGGTGTGCGGTGTACGACAAAGGGTGTCTGGGGACTGCGGAATGGCGTGTGCAGCACGACGGCTGACAGGCAGCGACCCAGTCCGCGGCACAGGATACCGATGAGCGAACAGCACATGAAGATAATTTTGGGTACAGCCAGTGCCATGACAGCGATGGCTAACCGGCCGATGGCTTGGGGATGGTGTGCCAGTGCATTGTCACCCGTAAAATAAATGAAGTACAGGTATAGCAGAACCAATGCAGCGGAAGGCAACCAGTAAGTGATACGCCATGCAAAGTTTTTCGTCCGTCGTACGATGTACACGAGATAGATGTACAAGTCGGGCAGGAGCAGAGTCAGAATTAGGATGAGTGTGATTCGGTACATACGTCTTTCAAGTCTTCAATGTCTTTTTTTATTTGGTTCAGATGTTTATAGATGAATTTTTGGTAGAGCAGCCAGATGATAGCAACCTCGAACAGAATGAAGATACTGATGTTGATTGCCTGTATGGCGGCAGGTAGGAGGTAGAAATCCCTAACCCAATAATAGATGCCGCCGAATAGCAGCACCCACAGGCTGATGGCCACTACCTCTTGTCGAGTCCATAAGCGTAGCTTGAGAATGCGGCGGCTTACTTCGGCAATGGGCAGCAGGTCGACGCGTGTCTTTTGAATGTAGCGGTAGGTGTGCCAGTCCCAACCGCCGCCGACTATTAATGTTGCTGCCAGATATACAAGTACGACCTGCCACTTGGTGCGTGTGTCTGTATCTTCAACCCAAGAAGGAAGCAGTAAGCAGATGGTGCCTATGACTAACAAAGCAAGCAGGCCGATGCTGAGTGAGGCTCGTTGCAGGCTCATGAGGCTGCCCAGTCTCCGTCTCGTCTTTTGTTTGTAGCAGGCAATGAGTTGTTCCACCTGTTCTTCAGTGGTTATGTCTTGTTTTTGCAGATGTTTATCCAGCGTCTGCCATGATTTCTTCAGATCTTCCAGTTCCATATCATTCCTCCTTCTTCATTTTCCTCAATTTATCTTTGATGCGGCTTAGCTTTGTAGCTACATTCGTTACGGTCAGGCCCGTGATTTCGCTGATTTCCTCGTAGCTTTTCTCTTCAAGATAAAGCAGAATAATGGATTTTTCCAATTGTCCCAGCCGGTTTATCATGCGATACAGTTGGCGCAGCATGGCTTGTGTCTCGTCCCATTCCTCACTTCGATCGGCTTCCGCAGGTGTCAGCGATACGATTTCGGGAATATTCTTTTCTTTCCGCATAAAGCTGATGCAGGTGTTCAGTGCGATGCGATAAATCCAGGTGGATACCTTGCATTCACCTCGGAACTTTGGAAAAGCTTTCCACAAGTTTAGTACCACCTCCTGATAGAGGTCGCCGAGCGGTGCGTTGGGCGTGGTATATAAATAACACACTTTGTAGATGACGCGTTCGTATTCCTTAATCAGGGTGACAAACTCTTGTTCCGTTTTATCCATAACTCTTGTGTGGTGGCTTTTTATGGTTATTGGTCGTATGAGGGGATTGTAAAATCACATTATTTCAGATTGGCAGCTAAAAAAATACGCATTCGCTCCGCGGGAATCCCTCGTCGTCGGGCATAATCCTCCAGTTGATCCTTGCCGATGCGCCCCACTGAGAAATAGCGGGCGGCAGGATGAGCCAGCATCAGCCCACTGACTGAGGCATGCGGATGCATGGCTCCGTTTGCAGTGAGGGTAATGCCGATTTGTTTCAGGTTGAGCAATCGGTCGATAAGGAAAATGACAGACTGGTCGGGCAATGAGGGGTAACCTACGGCCGGACGTATGCCTTGGAACTTTTCTTGCAGGAGCTCGGAGACGGACAGGGATTCATCCGGGGCGTAACCCCAGACTGTTTTGCGTATATGTTCGTGCATTTTTTCTGTGGCAGCCTCGGCCAGACGGTCGGATAGGGTTTGGATCAGTAAGCGCTGATAGGGGTCGTCAATCTGGGGGAAGTTCGCGTCTTCGGCTACTGTAGTTGCAAATACGCCTACGGTGTCGGTTATGCCGGACGCGAGCGGCCGCACGAAGTCACTTAAACAGAGATAGGGGCTTTGAACGGTAGAGGCTTGTTGGCGGAGCAAGGGAAAAGTGACGTCATCCAACAGCAGGTTGTCACCATCGGCATTTGCGCGGCACAGGCGGAAGAGGCACCGTATGTGTAGGATACCTTCCAGGCGGGGGAGCAGGCGCTGCGCTTCTTTGAAGAGTTGCATGGCTTCAGCGGCTTTGGCACGGTCGCTTTCCGGAAAACGAGCCAGCCACAAGGCGCGGCATGAGTCGCAGCCATGCAGGTCTGCAATAGTGGCAAACTTAGGTTGAAATCCCCAGGCGTGGAAAAAATAAATCCAATTGATATAGGGAACCGTCTCGGATATGGTGTAGGAGAGGGTGGACATAGCGGTGTATGAACAAATGCGGACGGTAGCGGAATTGGGAGATCTCTCAACTCTGCACCGTCCGTATCTGGGTTGGTCTTAGACTTCTTTAATTAGTTCCATTCCTCGTTTGATGGCCTCTTCGTTCATTGGAATGAGGTGGTGATGGCGTTCGGGCAGGGTTTTCTTCAATCCCTTGATGACATTCTCCAGTGTAACCATCGGTTTGATTTTGAGTAGTCCGCCCAATACAATCATGTTGAATGCCTTGGCATTGTTCATTTCGTTGGCGGCATCCATGGCGTCAATGCGGTAGACGTGGATGTCTTTACGTGTCGGCGGATTGATGATGCCGTAGCCGTCGTAGATGAGTACGCCACCCGGTTTTACTTTACTCTCGAATTTTTCCAGCGAAGGCTGGTTGAGGATAATGGCTGCATCGTATTTACTAAGGATGGGAGATGATATTTTCTCGTCGCTTACGATGACGGTCACGTTGGCTGTTCCGCCTCGTTGTTCAGGACCATACGCGGGCATCCAAGTCACTTCCTTGCCTTCCATCAGTCCGGAGTAAGCCAGAATTTTTCCCATCGACAATACGACTTGCCCTCCGAATCCTGCTATGATGATTTCTTCTTTCATAAGAATTGATATACTAAGGGTTATTTATCTTTTAAGTCTCCGAGCGGATAGAAGGGGAACATGTTCTCTTCCATCCATTTGTTGGCTGCCGCGGGTGTCATCTTCCATCCCGAGTTGCAGGTGGAGACGATTTCTACCAGGTTGCTTCCCTTGCCTGCCAGTGAATTCTCGAATGCTTTGCGGATGGCTTTCTTCGCTTTGCGAATGGCAGGAACGGATTGTACGCTCTGGCGGGTGACATAGGCGGTGCCTTCCAACTGGGCGGCAATGTCAGCCATTTTCAAGGGATAGCCATGCAGATGTACGTCACGTCCATAGGGGCAAGTAGCTGTCTTCATGCCTACCAGTGTGGTGGGAGCCATTTGTCCGCCGGTCATGCCATAAATGGCATTGTTAATGAAGATAATGGTGATGTTTTCGCCGCGGTTTAGTGCATGGATGGTTTCTGCCGTGCCGATGCAAGCCAGGTCGCCGTCACCTTGATAAGTGAAGACAAGCCGGTCCGGCCACAGACGCTTGATGGCAGTGGCCAAAGCAGGTGCGCGTCCGTGAGCGGCTTCTTGCCAGTCGATGTCCAGATAATTGTAGATGAAGACGGCACATCCTACGGGTGAGATGCCGATGGCTTTATCTTCCATTCCCATTTCCTCAATGACTTCAGCAATGAGTTTGTGTACCACGCCGTGGCTGCAGCCCGGACAGTAGTGCATCGGATTGTCGTTCATCAGCGTCGGTTTCTTGTAAACCAGGTTTTCGGGTTTGATGATATCTTCTTTTGTCATAATTACTCCTCCTTATCTATTGCTAAATCGTATGAAGAACTCCATTACCTTGAAGAAGATAGCTGCTGCGCAGACGTAGACGAAAGTCATGAAGTCGTCTACCAAGAAATAAGTGGCGACTGCAACCACAGCCAGCACAAGGAAGATGATGTTCAATACGTTTCTTATTTTATCCGTTTCCATCGGGCAATATTTTATTGGTTGTCGATGATCTTATCTTTCAAAGCAGCTACGATTTCATCAGGATCAGGCACAATACCTCCCAGTCGTCCGAAGTGCTCGACACGTACCTTTCCATTGACAGCCAGGCGAACGTCTTCGATCATTTGTCCGGCATTCAGCTCGGTCACCAGCATGCCCTTGACTTTGTCAGCGTAGGCAGCAATGGCTTTCTTGGGGAAAGGCCAAAGTGTAATGGGGCGTAGGATACCTACCTTAATTCCTTCTTCGCGAGCCAGTTCCATCGCTTTCTGTCCAATGCGGGCCATGGAGCCGAAAGCTACAATGAGGTAATCGGCATCTTCACAGTTGATTTCTTCAAAACGGACTTCATTTTCCTCTATCTGACGGTATTTGGCCTGGAAACGGATGTTGTTCTTTTCCATCTCTTCAGGTTTCAGTTCGAGTGAGGTAATGATATTGGGTTTACGATCCTTGGTCTTACCGGTTGTGGCCCATGGACATTGGGCGATGACTTCGGCTTCTGTGCGGCGTGGTTTGATGGGTGGCAATACCACTTTCTCCATCATTTGTCCGATGACACCATCGGCTAAAATGATGGCAGGATTGCGATATTTGAAGGCCAACTCAAAAGCAAGACTCACAAAGTCAGCCATTTCCTGTACCGATGCCGGAGCCAATGCGATGAGGCGGTAATCACCATGTCCACCTCCCTTTACGGTTTGGAAATAGTCGGCTTGACTGGGCTGGATGGTTCCTAAGCCGGGGCCGCCGCGCATCACATTGACAATGAGGCAAGGTAGTTCGGCACCTGCCAGATAGGAGATTCCTTCCTGTTTCAGGCTGACACCGGGACTGGACGATGAGGTCATTACCATTTTACCACTTCCGGCGCCGCCGTATACCATATTGATTGCAGCTACTTCGCTTTCGGCCTGCAGAACCACCATGTCGGTGGTTTCCCAAGGCTTCAGCTCGGCCAGTGTTTCCAATACTTCCGACTGGGGAGTAATCGGGTAACCGAAATATCCGTCGACTCCACAGCGGATGGCGGCGTGGGCGATGGCTTCGTTCCCTTTCATTAATACAACTTCTTCTGCCATATTCTTACTTATTATTATTCGACTTTGACTTTATAGACTGAAATGCAGCCGTCAGGACAGACTGTGGCGCACGACGCGCAGCCGTTGCAAGTGTCCTCCAGAATCTGATGCGCGTAATTATATCCTTTGATGTTCACCTCCTTGGTGAGGGCTATCACGTGGAGGGGACAAGCCACGACACAGAGATTGCAGCCTTTGCAACGCTCGGTATCCACAACAATTGCTCCTTTGATTTTTGCCATAATTTACGTTCCTTATTTTATTGATTATACATATCTTTATTGTAAAAGTTCAAGATGTCTATCACCATGGCATAAGCATTTTGGGCGGGACTGTCGGGGTTGATATCTATCGCACGGCGGTAGTTATTCAGCGCCTGCTGCCAGTTGCCTTGTTTGCGCCAAGCGTTTCCGCAGAGATAGTAGGCCTGATCCAAATGCTCTGTGGAAGTCTGGATGAAGAGGTCCAGTTCCTTGATGGCCAGTTCTGCTTCTCCTTTGTAAATTAGTTCTTTTATGGTATCCAGTTTCTCCATCATTTTATCACGTTTGGACGTACAAAGATAGCCTTTTATCTCGGATGAGATGCATCTTCGGGCATAAAAATGTGAAAACAGGTAGGAAAAAAGACACCCGAAGTTCGGCGATTATGGCATTCTGTCGAACTTCGGGTGTGGATTATTGAGGCGTTAATCCTTTATTTGACAAGTTGTCCGTTAATATAGAAGTTTTTAAATGTTATGTCATGGGCACCGTTGATATCATTACCGCCTCGACTGACGTTATCAAAGCGGCTGTCTTCTATACTGACGTTGCTGACGTGCCTGTCGTCATCCAGGCCGATGATAAGTACGCCAAATTCACTTTTTTGGCATGTGATGTTTTTCAGATGTACGTTACGCACGATGGGATTGTAGCCTCGTTGGCAGCGTTCACGGTTTTCGTATTGTAGGTTGATGCGCAACACGGCTTCCCGGCACTGCCCGACGGTGATGTTGCGTACGAAAATGTTCTCTATCAATCCACCTCGGCAGGTGCTGGTTTTGATGCGTATGACACGATCTAATTCAGGGCTGTCCATACGGCAGTTTTCAACGTAGAGGTTACGACAGCCGCCGGAGATCTCACTGCCTATAACCACTCCTCCATGTCCGTTCTTCATCAGGCAGTTGCGCACGATGATATTTTCACTGGGGATATTCCATCGGCGTCCGTCCTGGTTACGGCCTGATTTAATGGCAATACAGTCGTCGCCGGTATCGAAGATGCAATTTTCGATGAGCACGTTTCTGCACGACTCGGGGTCACAGCCGTCACCGTTGGGGCCTCGGTTGTAGATGTGAACGCCTTTTACAGTCAGACTTTCGCAAAACAGAGGGTGGATAACCCAGAAAGGAGAGTTGAGTAATGTGACGTCTTCGATGAGTATCCGGCGACAGGCGTAGAAATTAATGAGCTGCGGGCGTAAGCCGTCATCGGGCGTCATGACACGATGGTAGATGGGAGTCGATGTTTCACCATACATTAGCAAACGGTCGCGCCCACCGTTGCGTTGACTCGTTCTGCCTTCTTTCCACCCATACTCGGGTACACCGCACATGGGCCACCATGATTTCGTTGACCCTTGCCCGTCAATGACGCCCTTGCCGGTGATGGCAATGTTTGTTTCGCCATAGGCATAAATAAGAGGATGTGCATTATAGCAGTCAATGCCTTCCCAGCGTGTCAGGACGGCAGGGAAGTAGAGGCTTTGCTCGGTTGAGAACCGCAGGACGGCACCCTCGGATACGTGCAGACGGACGTTGCTTTTTAGTGTTAAAGGACCGGTGTAGAAAGTGTCGGCAGGGATGACTACTGTTCCACCACCTTCCAGACTGCATGTTGTAATGGCACGGTTGATGGCTTCGTGACAGGGGGCATCGGGCGTGTTGGGGCGTGCTCCAAATTCAGTGATGGAGTAACGGTGGTCGCTGAAAGCGGGGAGCTCAATTTGTTTCTCGATTTTGGCACAATCTTCGAACGCTTTTCCGAAGTTGGCTTGGGCAGCGGTTGCAAAGGCTGAACAGAATAGCAGACTGATGATGCAGAAGGGAATTGTTTTCATGGGGTTTTCTGTGTTACTTTTTGTCATGCAAAGATATGCATCTGCGATAGCTATGACGATGATTTTTTGATTGAAAGAGTGTAGTTTTTGACTATTTTGTTTGAGTTTGTTGTGTCATAGTATAAAATGCGGACTGATACATAGAGGATCAGTCAGAATGCTGAATTTCTCCTTGTATCAGTCCGCTTGAAATCAGAAATATAAATCTGAAATTAATTCCCGTACCGTCAACTCTTTATTGGTATCTTTTCCACTCGTTTTTGGTGGCGGCCGCCTTCAAAGTTGGTGGTGAAGAACTCTGTTAAGATACGGTCGGCTTCTTCGTTGGTGATGAAACGGCCTGGCATGACAAGTACGTTGGCATCGTTGTGTTGACGAGCCAAGTGAGCTATTTCGGGCATCCAGCAAAGTGCAGCCCGGATACCTTGGTGTTTATTCAGCGTGATTCCGATTCCTTCTCCGCTACCACAGATGGCTATGCCGGGATAGCATTCACCGGCTTCAATGGCTAAAGCCAATGGGTGGGCAAAGTCTGGATAGTCACAGCTTTCTTCGGTATAGGTACCGAAATCTTTATAAGGCCAACCGCGGGCATCGAGCCACTGCTTGACATATTGCTTTAGTTTAAAGCCTGCGTGGTCGGATGCTAAACCTATTGTCTTCATATCGCTCAAATCATTTCTTTTACTTGTTTATAAACGTTTTCAGCGGTAAAACCTAATTTCTCGTCAAGTACTTTGTAGGGAGCAGAGTAACCGAACGAAGGCAGTCCCCATACTTTACCATTGGCTCCTACAAGGCCTTCCAGAGTGACTGGTAGTCCGGCAGTCAAGCCGAAAATTTTGGCTCCGGTTGGTAGGATGGTCTCCTGGTATTCTTTATTTTGATTGCGGAATAAGCCCTCGGAAGGTACGGAGACGATCCGTACTTTCACACCATCCTTACGGAGGAGTTCGGCACCTGCTACGAGAGTAGAAACCTCGGAACCGGAAGCTACAAGTATTACGTCTGCGTCAGCGTCAGAACCGGCCACTATGTAAGCTCCTCGTGCCGTCTGTGTGTAGTCGTTTCCTTCGGGCAGGTTTGTGATGTTCTGACGCGAGAGGATGAGAGCTGTCGGTGTAGCTGTGTTCTCCATGGCCAGCCGCCATGCTTCTGTGGTTTCTTCGACGTCTGCCGGGCGGAGTACCAGCATTGAATTGTGACCCTTGTGGTTTTTTAGCTTTTCCATTAGACGTATTTGCGCTTCTTGTTCTACGGGTTCGTGTGTCGGTCCGTCCTCGCCTACGCGGAAGGCATCATGCGTCCAGATGAACTTGATGGGTACTTCCATGAGTGCAGCCATGCGTACAGCGGGTTTCATGTAATCAGAGAAAACAAAGAATGTGCCGCAAGCAGCGATGACACCACCATGCAGAGCCATGCCGATGCAGCAGCAGGCCATTGTCAGTTCAGATACACCCGCTTGGAAAAAGGCACCGCTGAAATCACCTTTCGTAAAAGCGTGGGTTTTCTTGAGAAAACCGTCTGTTTTATCAGAATTGGAAAGATCGGCAGAGGCTACAATCATATTTTCTACTTGTGTAGCCAGTACTCCTAATACGGTAGCTGATGCCGCACGTGTGGCAGCGTCGGGCTTTTGGGTGATAGAGGTCCAGTCTACTTTCGGGGCTTTGCCGGAGAAAAACTGTTCCAGCTTGGCGGCTAACTCAGGATTTGCCTTGCTCCATTCGGCTTGTAAGGCATGGCGCTCAGCTACAATTTTGCGTAGTTCCTCGGTGCGGTGTGCGTAGAGTTCAGCCACTTCGGGGAAGATGACAAATGGATCTTCCGGATTGCCACCCAGATTTTTGATCGTGTTGATGTATGCATCACCGCCGAGTGGCGCACCATGAGTCGCACAATTAGCTTCATAACTACTTCCGTCAGCTTTACGTGCTCCCTTGCCCATGACGGTGTGTCCGATGATAAGGGTGGGGCGTTCTGTTTCTGCTTTGGCTTCAGTAAGGGCTTGCCGTATCTCGTCCGGATTGTTTCCGTTTATACAAATGACTTTCCATCCCCATGCTTCATATTTCTTGGCTGTGTCTTCACACGTAACAACTTTTGTTTCTGTAGAAAGCTGGATGTCATTGGCGTCATAGAACATGATGAGATTGTCCAATCCCAGTGTTCCGGCAATACGCCCGCTACCTTGTGAAATTTCTTCTTGTATGCCGCCATCGGAAATGTAAGCGTAGATGGTCTGGTTCATGATTTCGCCAAATCGTGCCTTAAGAAACTTAGCGGCAATGGCTGCACCGACGGCAAAGGTATGTCCCTGCCCCAATGGACCTGACGTGTTCTCGATGCCGCGCATAACGTCACGCTCGGGATGCCCGGGTGTGGGGCTTCCCCACTGACGAAATTCTTTCAACTCATCAATGGTGAATTTACCCGTTAAAGCCAGTTGTGCATAGAGCATGGGAGACATGTGGCCTGGATCAAGGAAAAAGCGGTCGCGTCCTTCCCAAGTAGGTCTTTCAGGGTCGTATATCAGAAATTCTGAGAACAGTACATTTATAAAGTCTGCACCTCCCATTGCACCACCGGGATGTCCGGACTTGGCTTTTTCAACCATGGAGGCTGCAAGAATGCGGATGTTGTCTGCCGCACGGTTCATGAGTTTGTTGTCATTCATATTTTTTCTATTTATGAGGATTATTCGTTTTGTATGGACAAAGATAGGCTTTTATGTGTAAATTTCCATCGTTGTTCGTGTCCTTTTTTATTCAGATTGGTTATTTGAGTGATAAGAGCTATGTGTATGGATAAAAAAAACACGGATAACAGGAATATTTTTTACGGAGTTTCTAATATGTCCGTGAAAACTTCCTAATTATCCGTGCTTGTAGTAGACATAACCAAACTATAATTGGGATATTTTGTCGGTTATGCGCTATAAAAACTCAGATGGTCTACTCCAACCGACGGGCGCCATCACCGATGACTACGTCGTAAATTTTGGGGCTTCTGCCGAATTTGTTCTTGAACTCTTCTTTCGCTTTTTCAATAAAAGTGCTGTAAAGTTCATCTTTTACCAAATTGATGGTACATCCGCCGAAACCACCGCCCATCACACGTGAACCTGTGACACCGCAATCAAAAGCAAGATCATTCAGGAAGTCCAGTTCTTCACAGCTTACCTCATAGAGCTTGCTCATGCCATGATGTGTTTCATACATCTTTTGGCCGACGGTTTCGTAGTCGCCTTTCTCCAAAGCGTCGCAAACGTCGAGCACGCGTTGGATTTCTTCGATGACATATTCGGCACGTTTGTAGTCTTCTTCCGTCACGTCAGCTTTTACTTCGTTCAGCATTTCCATCGTACAGTCACGCAGGAACTCCACATTCGGATGGTTCTTCTTGACGGCTGCAACAACGGCTTCGCAACTTTGACGGCGTTTGTTGTAAGCGGAAGAGGCCAGCTCGTGTTTTACGACAGAGTCAACCAGAACCAAGCGATAACCTTTCGGGTCGAAAGGAAAATATTGATATTCCAAAGAACGGCAATCCAACCGGATGAGGCTGCCTTTCTTTCCGAATACAGAAGCAAACTGGTCCATGATACCGCAATTGACACCACAGTAGTTATGCTCAGTGGCTTGTCCAACTTTAGCCAGCTCGAATTTGTCGATCTTGTTGTCACCGAAAAGGTCGTTCAGAGCGTATGCGTAAGTGCTCTCCAAGGCAGCAGAGGAAGACATGCCGGCTCCAAGGGGAACATCACCTGCAAAAGCCGTATTGAACCCCTTCACATCTACGCCGCGTTTAATCATTTCACGACAAACACCGAAGATGTAACGAGCCCAGCTTGCGCGAGGGGCATCTTCTTCGTTAAGGCCGAACTCTACATAGTCTTTCAGGTCAATGGAGTAGGCTTTTACAATATTAGTTCCGTTGGGCTTAATCTCGGCCACCATGCCTTTGTCGATGGCTCCGGGAAATACAAATCCGCCGTTGTAATCGGTGTGCTCACCAATAAGATTGATACGCCCCGGAGATGCATATACAGCTCCTGTTGTTCCGTCAAAATGTTTGATGAAACGACTTCTTACGTGTTCTATATCCATGATACTTATAAATTATTAGGTGAATAAATAAGATTACCTGTTATCGTTTTTTTATTCAATCGACGGGGATGTCTTTGTTGACATTCTTGCAGCCTATAACGCCGTAGTAGAACAGATAGGCAAGTGCAATAATGATGACCCAATAGCTGTTCATAAATCCGGCTACATCAGCCAGCCAACCCTGGATGACGGGCAGGATACCACCACCGCACACCAATACCATGAACAGGCCTGAAGCGGCTGATAGATATTTGCCTAAGCCTTCAACTGCCAAGTTGAAGATACCACCCCACATAATGGAGGTGCACAGACCTACCAGCACCAAGTACATGGCATTAACGGGTACTTCTGCCATGCCGAAAGACAAACCTCCCGTGGCGCTCTGTTGCAATACGGGCAGATTCACCAGTGTTCCGGTCGAAGAGAAAATAGCCAGTAATACTAATATTAATCCCAAGCCTGAGGTGAAAATCATCATGACGCGGCTTGAAATCTTAGCGCCCAATGATGCACCAAGCAGACGACCGATGAGCATCAGCAGCCAGTAGGTACCTACTACAAATCCTGCTATTGTGGACGAAATGCCTGCGCCGCCTTTCTCAATAGGGTCGGTGAGGAAGAGGTTTAATGTGCCCGGAACGCCCACTTCAACACCTACGTAAACAAATATGGCAACAGCGCCCAACACGAAGTGGCGGAATTTTAATGCGCCTTTCATCAGGGTACCGATGGATTCGGACGATTTAGTCTGGCTGGGCTCAGGAATATGTACAAACAAGAGCACGAAAAATGCGAAAGCAAATACGGCCATGGCTGTGTACATTACAGGGAAAATCTGCGAAATAGTGGCTTTCTCTACAGAACCCGCAATCAGGATACCTACGAACATCGGAGTGATGGTAGCCATTACGGAGTTGAACGAACCACCTACCTGGATAAGCTGGTTACCTTTGTTGCCTTCACCGCCCAGCTTGTTCAACATGGGGTTAACCACCGTATTGAGCAAACACATGGAAAAGCCGGAAATGAAAGCACCGCACAGATAAACGGGGAATGCTGATGAATCGCTGGCATGGCCGGACAGATACTGGACGCCTACTCCAATAAATCCTATCGCTACGGCGATAAGGGCTGTTTTCTTGTAGCCGACTCTCGTTAATAAAATACCACTGGGGATACCCATTACTGCATAGGCTATGAAGTTGCCTAAGTTACCCAGCATACCAAGTGCATTGGATACTTCGAATTGGTTTTTCAATACGATCCCCATCGGAGCGGCGAGATTTGTAACGAATGCAATCATACCAAACAGAAAAATCATGGTTATGATAGCAATGATGTTACCATTCTGTTTTTGTTGTGTCATTGTTTCTTTATTTTTTAAAAGTTTATTAATAGGTTGATTATTATTCGGTAATGCTGAATTTATAGATGGTTACCTGCTGGTACTCATCGCCCGGAAGCAGAACGGCCGACGGGAAATGAGGCTTGTTGGGAGTGTCAGGGAAGCATTGGGCTTCGAAGCATACGGCGCTTCTGGCCGGATAGGTGGCACCGTGAGCTCCTGTAAATCCGTTGAGCCAATTGCCCGTGTACAGTTGGAGACCGTTTTCGGTGGTGAACACTTCCATTGTGCGTCCGCTGACGGGATCGCTATAAGTGGCGGCTTGGCTCAGTTCTCCGGCTTCTGTCTTGTTCAGCACGTAGCAATGGTCATAGCCGGCGCCGTTTATCAATTGTTGGAAAGGTTCGTCGATGCGTTCGCCGATGGCGTGCGGTGTGCGGAAATCCATAGGAGTTCCTTCCACTTTCAGAATTTCTCCGGTGGGGATGGACACATCGTCAATGGGAACATAGAAATCGGCATTGATGCTTATGGAATGGTTCAGTACGGTAGGAGTGGGGGAGGCAATTCCCGCCAGATTGAAGAAACCGTGGTTGGTCAGGTTGACTACGGTAGCTTTGTCCGTTGTCGCACGGTATTCGATGACTAACGCATTGATATCATCTTCAAGACGATAGGTCATTTCAATCTCCAGATTGCCCGGGAAACCTTCTTCTCCGTCGGCCGATGTGTAGTTAAAGATGACAGTTGCAGGGTTGGGCTGCACGGCATCCCACACCTTGGTATGGAAACCGGTCGGCCCGCCGTGCAGGGAGTTAGGGCCGTTGTTGATGGTGAGCTGATGCTCTTCGCCGTAAAGGGTGAAATGACCTTTGGCAATCCGGTTGCCATATCGGCCGATCGTTGTGTTTAGAAACGGCTCGGGGCTGTTGATGACGTGGTCGATACTGTCATGTCCCAAAATGACGTTGGCGTACTGTCCGGCTTTGTCGGGCACCATAATAGAAAGGAGGGCACAACCATAGTTGGTTACAGCCACTTCCATTCCTTGATTGTTTTTCAAGATGTAAAGGTCGGTTTTCTTGCCGCCTATTTCTTTTTGAAAGTTTTTCCTGTCGAGGCAGGAACGATTACTCTCATGAATATTAGATGCTGTCATATCATGGTATCTATTAAATTTCTTGCAAATAAACAGATTTTCTTTTGTTCTCCCAAGCAATAACAAATAATTTTTTGTATGTTTGTCGCCATATTCAGGCTTTATCTCCGGCGGCATGAACCATGACCGGCAAAAAGGCACAGATTTGTGAGCTGGGATTATGAAGACTGAATACTTAGTATTGGAAGAACAAAAACACTTATTTTGCAGAACTTTTTATTAGAACATTTCAATGTACCCTCTGAAATTTGAGCCTGTCTTGAAGCAGACGCTTTGGGGAGGCGATAAGATTATCCCTTTCAAACATTTGGATGAGAATTTGCCTAATGTGGGTGAAAGTTGGGAAGTGTCTGCCGTGGAAGGCAGCGAGTCGGTTGTGGCTAACGGTGCGGACAAGGGGCTTACCTTGCCCGAAATGGTGCGCAAGTATCGGGAAGAACTGGTAGGGGAAGCGAATTATGCTCGTTTCGGCAATCAGTTCCCTCTGTTGGTCAAGTTTATTGACGCACGGCAGAAGTTGTCCATTCAAGTTCATCCTGGTGATGAATTGGCCAAGAAGCGTCACAATAGTTTTGGCAAGAACGAAATGTGGTATGTCGTGTCTGCTGATGAAGGGGCGACCTTGATTTCCGGATTTTCCAAGCAGATAACTCCGAAAGAATATAAAGAACGTGTGCACAATGGCACTTTCGATGAAGTGCTTCAGACTTGTGCCATTCAGCCGGGCGATGTGTTTTACGTGCCGGCCGGTCGGGTGCATGGCATCGGTGCAGGAGCCTTTGTCGTGGAAGTGCAGCAATCTTCTGATGTGACTTACCGCATTTATGATTATAATCGTAGAGATAAAGACGGAAAGCTTCGTGAACTGCATGTCAGCCAGGCGTTGGATGCCATTAACTTTTCTGACGTGCAGGACGATTTCAGAACGCACTATGAGGCGGTGCCTGATGAGCCGGTAGAGATCTTGACCACACCTTATTTTTCTGTTTCTTTGTATGACATGACTGAAAACATTACATGCGATTATTCAGAATTGGATTCGTTTGTGATATTTGTCTGTGTGGAAGGTGCCTGTCGGATGGTAGACGATGCGGAAAATGAGACGACCCTTCGTGCAGGAGAGACGGTTTTGTTTCCGGCCACAACCCAATCGGTCAGCATCATTCCTGAGGGAAAAGTGAAGCTGCTGGAGGCTTATGTTTGATAAAACACTGTTTTACAATGAAGATAGCGCTGCATGCTTAGGGGTGTAGCGCTTTTTTTTATCTCCGAACGATTTTTTGAATCTTTCGTATCAGTCTTATGCCCAATATGAATCCGTCGAATATGGCCACCCCGGCATTGAAGGCTTTCTTGATGGAATTTCCTTTGTTCACCGTGGACGTGAAGGGAGCCACTAACTTGCGTGTAGTGGCGGTGAGAACCTCCTTTTGCTGCCTGACGTCGAGCAGGGCTTGTCTCCTCAGGGCACGGATGTCATCCAGTGTAGAGACTTGCGGCTTGTTATTGTTCATGTTGCTCTTCTTTTTTTAGGGGATTTTCGATAAACAGATTGGAGATAAATCTGGCCATTGGATTGATGATGAGCTTTTTGCGGAATAAGTAGACGGACATCATCAAAATCAGTATAACGCACGTGATCAGTGCGAAGCTGACAACAATGCTTCCCAAAAGATGAGCCAGCAAATAAGCGAGCGTAAAGGACAAATAAAACAGGGCCACCATGCTGAGGATAATGATTATCAACACCAGAATGAGTGTAGATAGCAGGATGGTTAGTTTTTCCGCTATCTCCAGTTGGGTATATCTTTTCTGAAGCGCCAAGTATTTTTTGACCTCAGCGAACAACTGTTGCAATGTTTCTATGCTTTTATCATTGGTGAACATGATGGCTCTGCTTTTAGGAAAATTCTTGCATTGGACAATTATTCACTTGTCTCATTCTTGATTTCTGCGGCAATCTCGTCCACTAAATTGTCCATTTCGTCTCGGTTCAGACGAATACCTTTCTTACGCAGGATTTCTGCGATTTTAGCACGCGTATCTTCTCCTTTTTCAGGCGCGAAAAGAATACCTAATGTTGCACCGATAGCAGCTCCGCCTAAAAAAGCTGCCAATACATTTAATCCTTTCATACTATTTTATTTTAATGGTTTACTTGCAAAGCTAACCAATATCTTTCAATATCCCTATCTTTTAAGGGTGCTTTTTTGAGGGTTTACTGCTTATCTTGCCCCATTTATGGAAATTTAACGGTGTCATGTGGCGTCAGATAGTTGCTTAGGTGTACTTTTGTCTCCTAATATTTTGAAGATATAAATATGAAGGCTTTATTTGGAGGAATAAATATATTGTTGTTGGCTATTTTGACCGCCTGCTGCATTTCTTGCATGAACGGAGGAGATTCTCCTTGGGTGGGGAAATGGCAATTGCGTGAATATCAGTATCCTGATGGACGTAAGGCGAAGGTAGACAGTGTTTTTTATGGCTTTCAAAAAGGTTCTTTCTTGACTTATTATATGGGAGAAGACGGAAATTACCGCTCCATGTACGGGTATTACGAGGAAGGAGACAACGAGATTACCATAAACTTATGGGGGCCGAATGTTAATGATTCTACGTACAAAAAGTGGTTTGGTTGGGAGGATGGTATCCGTACGTTTAAAGTGGAAGAGTTGACCTCCAGGAAGATACGTTTGAATTATAATGATACGATATACGTTTTCCGTAATTATTGAACGAATTTGTTTAAATTTAAAAGATAAAGAAAATGAGAAAATCTGCAATTTTGGGAATGAGTGTTTGTGTGGCACTGGCATTCTCTTCTTGTAAATCAAGCGAAAGTGCTTATAAAAAAGCGTATGAAAATGCTAAGAAGCAAGAGTTGGCCGAAGCGCCTCAGACAACGGTCGCAGCTCCTGTGGAAGAAGCTCCGGTAGTCAGTGCACCTGTGGTAGAGGCTCCGAAAGTGGTTGAAAGTACTCAGGCAGATGTGCGCGAGGAGAAAGTTACGGTCGTTTCCGGCACGGGGTTGAAAGATTTCAATGTTGTAGCGGGAAGTTTCTCCGTGAAGGCGAACGCCGAAAGTTTGAAGGATTATTTGGACAAGGAAGGCTATAGCGCATCTGTGGCTTTCAATGCCGAAAACTCGATGTATCGTGTGATTGTAGCCACTTATCCTGATAGAGATTCGGCGGCTGCCGCCCGTGACGCATTCAAGGCAAAGTATCCTAATCGCAATGATTTTCAGGGTGCGTGGTTGCTTTATCGTGTCAATTGAGAATAAAAGTTAGATAGTTGTTACAGACTTTGAATAAAACAAGATTTTGGTACAGCTCAGTAAGGCGGATTCTTACTGAGCTGTATGTTTTTTATTTGTTGTCGCGCAGATCCCTTACCCTGACTGCTTTCCCTTCACTCTGCGGCAGGCTGCCTTTCTTTACGAGTTTTACTTTGGGGGTCACCAGTATTTCGTCTTTGAGCTGACGGGTAATCTCTTTGCGGACTTTCTCCAGTTCGATATAGCTGTCTGTAGAGAGGTCACTGAGTTCTACTTCGACAATCATCTCGTCTTGGTTGTCCACTGTGTCCAGCGTGATGAGGTAATTGCTGCCAAGATGAGGGAATTGAACCAATACTTTTTCTACCTGCATGGGGAAGATATTGACACCCTTGATGATGAACATGTCGTCGCTTCGTCCCTTGATGCGGTCTATGCGCAGGTGTGTGCGTCCGCAGGGACACTCTCCGGGTAAGATACGGGTCAGGTCGCGTGTGCGGTAGCGTATCAGGGGCATCATCTCGCGGTCGAGTGTGGTCAATACCAATTCACCGATTTCACCGTCTGGAACCGGTTCGCCTGTCTCGGGGTTGATAATTTCAACCAAATAGCAAGCTTCCCAGAGGTGCATGCCGTTTTGTTCGGTACATTCAAAAGCCACGCCAGGCCCGTTCATCTCCGTCATTCCGAAGCTGTTGTACGCCTTTACCCCTAGTAACCGTTCGATTTTTTTTCGTTGTTCGTCGGTGTGCGGCTCAGCTCCGATGACCAGTGTCTTTAGGCTGGTGGTGGTCGGGTCAATACCTTCAGATTGGAATACCTCTGCCAGTCGGATGGCATAACTGGGAATAGCGTGCAGGGCTGTTGTCTTAAAATCCGTGATGAACTTTATTTGTCGTTTGCTGTTTCCTGCCGCGGCAGGAACAGTCAGGGCGCCCAAACGTTCAGCGCCATATTGGAAGCCAAGTCCGCCTGTAAACATGCCGTAACCTGAACTGTTCTGGAATACATCTGTTTTGCGGATGCCTACCATGTACAGGCATCTGGCAATCAGGTTGGCCCAGGAGTCCAGGTCATGCTGTGAATGTACGATGACCGTAGGGGTTCCTGTCGTTCCGCTTGAGGAGTGGATACGTACACCGTCTTCACGCATGTTGCCGGCTACCAGACCAAAGGGATAGTTGGCACGCATATCGGCTTTGGTCGTAAAGGGAATTTTGCGTATATCCTCTACGGAATGGATGCTGTCTGCCGTAATGTTGTTTTCCTCGAACACTTTTTTATAAAAAGGGGAATGGGCGGCAATGGCGATTGTTTTTTTCAGCCGTTGGAGTTGTAATTGGCGCAACTGTTCGCGCGGCATGGTTTCTATCTCTTCTTCCCAGTATTTGTTATCCATGGTTTGTGTCTGTTTTATCCGATTTCTATATTCTGTTTTCTGCTATTTCTTTGCCCGCTTCCAGTGCCTTGAGATTCAGTGTCACGATATCTTCGCCCTTGCGTTGGAAGATTTCGCGGATGCTTTCTTTCACCGTTTCGTAGTCGATATCAAGGAAGGGAATGGTGGCTCCCAGTAATACGATGTTGGCGACTCGGGGAGAACCCACTCGCTTGGCTACTTCGTTCACGTTCAGGACGATTTTATGCGGGAGTTTGTCAAGCTCCGCCTTGATACTTTCTTCTGACGGATAGTTGGGTATGTTGATGAACGGCGTTTCGTTGGTAATCAGCCAGCCTTCCGGATTGAGGTAGGGAAGGTAACGCAACGCTTCCATCGGTTCCAGCGAGAGAATGATGTCACATTTCCCTGTCGGGATGAGGTCCGATGCGATGGGTTGGTCACTGATGCGGAGATTGGACTGTACGTCGCCTCCACGCTGGCTCATTCCGTGTACTTCTGCCTGCTTCATGTAAAGACCCGATTTCAATGCTGCTTGTCCGATGACGGTGGCAATGGAAAGAATGCCTTGTCCTCCCACGCCCGATAATATGATATCTTTTTTCATGGTAATCTTACTTGTTTCGTTTTTTACGTGCTAAAGTTTGGATACATTCTCTGCGTGGGATGATGACAGATACTCCTTTATATTCAATCTCTTCACGGATGACCTGTTTCATCTCTTCATAATTCTTTTTCAGAGGGACAACGACGCGTATGTGTTCAGGAGCGACGCCGATGCCTTGGCAGATGCTTTCCAAGCGTCCGGTGCCGGCTGAGTCCTGACCACCGGTCATGGCTGTCGTCTCGTTATCGGAGATGACGATGGTGACGTTGGCGTTCTCGTTGACACAATCGAGCAGGCCGGTCATGCCTGAATGGGTGAAGGTGGAGTCTCCGATGACGGCGACGGCCGGATGTAGGCCTGCGTCAGACGCTCCTTTGGCCATTGTGATGGAGGCCCCCATGTCGACGCACGAGTTGATGGCATGGAAGGGGGCGTTGGCTCCCAGTGTGTAGCAACCGATGTCGCTGAATACTTTATGCGTGGGGTATTCTTCTTTCAGTACTTGGGTCAGCACGGTGTACATGTCGCGGTGTCCGCAACCGTCGCACAATGAAGGCGGACGCATTTCTACCAGCGAAGGTACGGCAAATTCCGCTTTGTTCTCTTTGCCTACGGCGCGTGCCACGCTATCGGGCGTCAGTTCGCCGTCAGTGGACAGAGTGCCGTCTAGGCGGCCTTTCACCTTGACACCTCTGCCCAGATAACCTTTCAGCTGTTTTTCCACAAAGGGTTGTCCGTCTTCCAGCACAAGGATTTCGTCGCATTCGTCGACAAGCTTCGTCAGCTGTTTTTGGGGTAGGGGATATTGGCCGATTTTCAGTACGGGGTATTCGCAGCCCTCGGGATAATTCTCCATGAGATAGTTATAGCCTATGCCGCAAGCTACGATGCCCAGTCTTTTGTTGGGCCCGTCCTGATAGCGATTATAGGGAGAGTCTTCGGAGGCTTTGATGAATTCTTCCTGGCGTTGTAAGAGGGCTTTGTAACGCTTGCGCGCATTACCCGGCAGGAGGATGAACTGGCGGGGATCATCGCTGAAGGAGAGATCGTTTTGCGGTTGTTCCGCTTTGCTCTCTACACCGGAACGCGAGTGTGCCAGGCGTGTAACGATACGCAGCAGGATGGGTTCGCCCATTTCTTCGGAGAAATGGAAGCCACCGTAGACCATGTCATAGGCTTCCTGCTGGTTGCTGGGTTCGTACATGGGTATCAGTGAGAAGTCACCGTAGAAGCGGCTGTCCTGTTCGTTTTGAGAGGAGTGCATGCTGGGGTCATCGGCTGCAACGACGATCATGCCTCCTTTCACTCCTGTAATGGCGGCGTTGATGAAACAGTCGGCTGCCACGTTCATGCCCACATGCTTCATGCAGACCAGTGAGCGCTTGCCTGCGAAGGACATGCCGAGGGCGGCTTCCATAGCCGTCTTTTCGTTTGTACACCAATGACTGTGTATGTGACGTGCTGCTGTGGCGGGAGACGCCTGGATGTATTCCGTAATTTCCGTGGAGGGAGTGCCCGGATAGGCATACACGCCCGACAATCCAGCATCGAGTGCGGCTTGTGCAATGGCTTCATCGCCAAGTAAGAGTTGTTTGCTCATATCTTTCTTCGTATTTTGTAATGATTCGGGTTATACAGATGGCAAATATAAGCTTTTACTCTTACATTTAATAAAATCTACTTGAAAATCTTTCTTTTGTTCAGTGCATTCCAGTATTTTCGAGCATTTTGCATGTGCCTGGCGTAAGTCGATGCGAAATTGTGCGTACCAGAGAAGTCTTCTTTGGCGCACATGTACAGATAGTTGTGGCGTGTGTAGTTGAGGACGGCGTCGAGACCTGCGGGAGAGGGAATGCGGATGGGACCCGGCGGGAGTCCGGTATGAAGATAGGTGTTGTAAGGCGACGGAACGTTCAGGTGGGCGTTCGTGATGCGGCGGAGCGAGAAGTCCTGCAGGGCGAACCTTACGGTGGGGTCGGCCTGTAGAGGGATGCCAGCACGCAGGCGGTTGATGTATAAACCGGCTACAATCGGTTTCTCCAGCCGGTTGTTGGTTTCTTCTTCTACGATAGAAGCTAAGGTCGACACTTCGGCGGGTGTCATGCCTAAGGAATCGGCTTGGGTCAAACGTTTTTTGTTCCAGAAGCGTTTGTGCTCCTTCGTCATGCGAGAGAAGAAATCTTCCGCATCCATGTCCCAGTAGACTTGGTAGGTTTCGGGGATGAATAGGGCGGGCAGAGTTTCGGGTGTATAGCCTTGGCGACTCCAGCGGGCGGTGTCACTCAAGGCTTGCATGATTTCTGCCGAGTCTATCATCAGTTGGTGACCTACGTTGCGTGCGAGTCTGTCCAATGTGCGGACGCTGCCGATGACAAGGTTCATCGGTTCCTGTTGGCCGCGGAGGAGGCGGTTGAGGACGTCGTAGGCATTGTCATCCGGAAAGATGGCGTAACGTCCGGTCTTGACGTGCTCCGGATATTGCTTCAGGCGAGCCAGCCAGCGCAGACCGCTCAGGTTGCCGGGAAAGGCATTTTGTCGTAGTTTCCGGTAGACGGAGTCGACCGTGTCGTCGCGGTCAATGTAGATGTGGACTTTGGCCTGTGGATGGAACTGGGGAGCCAGCAGGAGTTGGTACCCAATTCCCACACAGAGGATACAGGCCGCTATCAGCAGGAACAATGTGAGGATTAATCCTTTCTTTTTCGTCATGAACTTGATGTTTTTTTATACCCTGCAAAGGTATATATTTTTTCTAACGGCTTACACGATATTCTCCCGCTGTGTACTCCTGGACTTCTGTCTCACCGGGGAGCGTAACAGATGCCCTGCAACCTTCGGGTATCGTGAAATCCCATATCCATTTCTCTCCCTCATATCTCCATGAACTCTTTATGCATCCCGCTGCGGAATGATAAACCGCATCGACATGCCCCAGGCGCTTGTCGGGGAAGGGTTTCATGATAATATGTTTAAAACCGGGAACTTCTGTATCAGAAGCAATTCCTGCAACACTTTCCCAAATCCATTCGCATACAACTCCGTAAGCGTAATGGTTGAAACTGTTCATGCCGCTCGGTCCCATCCCTGTCTCTGTCATATAACTGTTCCATCGTTCCCAGATCGTGGTTGCGCCGTTATCGATAGAATAAAGCCAGCTGGGATTTTTCCGTTGGAACAGCAGATTCCACGCAATGTCCGCCATACCATTTTCCGTAAGGGTCGGCATAAGGATTGATGTACCAAGAAAACCTGTTTGCAGGCAAGTATCATGCTCCTCGAAATTTTTTCTCAGGCGGGCTATCATATCCTCTTTCACTTTGCCTTCCCATATATCATTCTTCAAAGCAAACAAAGCCGGAGTCTGCATGGTATTCAGAATTTCAGTCTTAAACAGACCTTCAGGGGTGAAAAATCGGTTTTGGATATATGTCTTGGCGTCCGAAACCATTTTCTCATACCGAGAAGCATCTCGTTCGGTAGCATGAGCCATATCCCGCATCATTTCCGCATCGATAACCCAGTAGGAAGCACTCAGATAATTCCAATATTCCACGGCTTCAGGTAGGGGCCCGTTCTTGCCAAAGGCGCTACCTCCGTGGCTTTCCAGCGGTTCGTAGCTTAGCCAGTCCGCCCACTGATAATTTCTGTTTTCTTCAGTCAAGGTGGTATGATCATACTTCGTCTCATTGATATGCATCATGAATTTCTCCATTGACTCCCAGCATTGGTTCACAATCTCGGTATCGCCAAACTGCTTCCAAATAGTCCAAGGAACAATGATGCCGGCATCGGCCCATCCTAAACGCATCATCTCATTTCCATATTGACTGAGAGGTGCGACACCCGGGAAGCCGCCGGTTTCGCTTTGAGAATCTCTCATGTCCCGCATCCATTTATGGAAGAAGGATGCGGTGTTCGCAAAGAAAGTGCCTGTTTCGGTGAATACCTGTGTATCCGCTGTCCAGCCCAGTCGTTCGTTGCGTTGCGGGCAGTCTGTCGGCACGGAGAGGTAGTTGGAACGCTGTCCCCAGAGGGTGTTGGATATCAGTTTGTTTACCATCTCGTTTCCTGTAGTGATGCTCCCGATTTCCATCTCTTTCGTGATGGATGTGACAGGAATTGACTCTATTTTTTTAATCCGTACCTCATCGGAAGCGGTGATGGAAACAAAGCGGTAACCAAAGAACGTGCCGCGCGGGCGATAGTAGGTGTCGTCGGCCGAATTTGCAAAAGTATATTTCAGCTTCATTCCGCTGGCCGGAATTCGAAGGTTCTGTCTATGTACGCTGCCTTCCGGGCCATCCATTCCGCGACTTTTGGTTCCGTTACCATCGTTCAGCAACTCGGAAGTGAGACATTCCAATACTGTCCCCTCCTTTGCATTGAAGACGAATGAAGGAACACCTGCGCAGTTCTGACCGAAATCAATCACTAATTTTTCACCCGGTTTTACGGTCATCGTTTCTCCGGCTTTAAATTCTTTTTTGATGATTATTTTTCCGAAAGCCTCGTTACTTTCACCGGTAACCCCTTCCCATGTGTATGCTTTCACGGGGGCGAGCGCTAGGTCCTCGCGGAAATAAATCTCGGCTCCATCCGAAGGTATCAGCTCGCCCTGAAATTCTTCGTTTATTTCTGGAGCGGACAACTTCTCCGGCGTCTCGTAACCGAGACGTATGCGGGCGTCATATTCTTCTCCGTCGAAGATATCGGCATGGGTCACCGGTCCGGCAATGCCTGCTTTCCAGTTTTGGGTGTCTGTCCCGAGAAGCTGTTTGCTCCCATCCGCATACGTCAGTTCAAGCACGCCGCGGAAGGCACATTTCTTACCAATCATTCCTTCATGGTTGCCGGGCGTGATGATTTTGTCGGCCCACCACCCCGGGGTAACCTGAGCCGCCAGGACGTTCGTCGCGCTGACCTCTGTGTTAAACGCAGCGGTTATGTCGTAAGTGAAAGACAATTTTGTTTTATCGTAATGGGTAAAACCGGGCTTTAGAATTTCGTCTCCGATTAACGTTCCATTTATATAGATGTCATACACGCCGAGAGCGGAAGTCATCCACCGTGCACGGTTTACCTTTTGGGGATTCTTCACGGTTGATATAAACCAGCTTGCTCCGTCGGCCGCTCTTGTTCCGTCAAAAACTGTGCCAGTCACGACAGGTGCATTTGCGGCCGAAATCCATGTGGAAGAATTCCATGCCTGGTTGTCCAACGCGTCTGTCCGATGTATCTCCTCTTTCTTTTGTTCCGTACAACAAGAAAGCGAAAATAGCATTCCTAATACCCAAATCCCGGAAATCGTCTTTCTGAATGGTTTAAGTTTCATGGTATTACTATAGTTTTTGTGTTTGATGTAAGTTTGTTCAGCAAATGTATATAATTTCTTTCATAAGAACAACTATTTCTAATCCGTCTGTCCGGATTTAACCTTTTATGTGGTTGCACATGAAGAAAATGCGATTGGGAATAAGAAAGAAATAATTTATAAGTAGACTTTTTGTTGAGCCGATAGCCGGACTTGAACCGGCGACCTACGCGTTACGAATGCGTTGCTCTACCAACTGAGCTATATCGGCGTGGCGGATTGTTCTTACGGCGTGCAAAGGTACAGCTTTATTTGAAACTGCAAAAAACTTTGGCCTTTTTTTTCGAAATATTTTCAAGAATGTCTGCGATGTCTATCTTTCACCATTGGAGAATCCTTCTTCGTTTCATCTCTTTTGAGAGGCTTTTGGCTTTTTTCCGAAACTTAATAGGAGGAATGGGCTGATAGTTTGAAAATAATGTATTAAATTTGCACGCTGATTTAAGTAAACTATAATTTTCAAGATTTTAGAAGCAGATTGTATGCGTAGATTATTTACTCTATTTTTCCTTCTGTCATTGTTCTGCGGAGCGGTGATGGCTCAGCAAATGTCTGACGAACAAGTGGTGCAATATGTCAAAGACGCTCAAAAAACAGGTAAATCCCAGCGGGAGATTACTGTAGAACTGATGCGCAGAGGCGTCACGAAAGAGCAGGTCGAGCGAATCAAAGAGAAATATGAGAATGCTCAAGAGGGAAGGCAAGTGGATGGTCAAGTGTCGGAAACCCGTTCGCGTCAGCGTGTCTCCAATGACCAGGAGAGTAGTCAACTGAATCGAGAACAGACTGCTCAAGGATTTCGTACTGCTCCTGCCAACAGCCTTCAGCAGCAATCCGGCGGTATGCCGGAAGATTCTTCTGGAGTCGGTGGACGGAATTTGTATAGGGAGAGAGAAGAAGACCCGACTCAACAAATCTTCGGACACAATGTCTTTTCCAATCCTAATCTGACGTTTGAACCCAATTATAATATTGCCACACCGATCGACTATCGTTTGGGACCTGGCGATGAGGTGATTATCGACGTGTGGGGCGCCTCGGAAACCACCATTCGCCAGACTATTTCACCGGAAGGAAGCATCTTGGTTAACACACTGGGACCCGTGTATCTGAGTGGAAAAACGGTGGACGAGGCCAATCAATATCTGAAACAAGAGTTTTCCCGAATTTATTCAGGAGTCAGCGGTGAGGCTCCCACCACGAATGTTAAGCTGACATTAGGAGAAATACGCTCCATTCAGGTGAATGTGATGGGTGAAGTAATGGTGCCGGGAACTTACACACTCTCCTCCTTCTCTTCTGTGTTCCATGCGTTGTACAGTGCCGGTGGAGTGAACAAAATTGGTAGCCTGCGTAATATCAAGGTAGTGCGTAACGGTGATGTGGTGGCCGAACTGGACGTCTATGATCTTTTGATGCAGGGTAAAATGAAGGATGACATCCGCCTTCAGGATGGTGATGCCGTGTTGGTTAATCCTTATATTTCATTGGTACAAATCCTTGGACATGTGAAGCGCCCTATGTTCTATGAACTGACTAAGGAAGAGAACATGAAGACATTGCTGGAATATGCAGGCGGCTTTATGGGTGATGCTTATAAGAAAGCTGTGCGCGTGGTGCGTAAGACAGGTCGTGAGTTGCAGATATATAATGTGGATGAGGCTGATTACGCTTCTTTCCGTATGGATGACGGTGATGTCGTTACGGTCGATTCAGTTTTGAACCGTTACGAGAACCGCGTTGAGATACGTGGAGCGGTTTATCGTCCGGGCCTCTATCAGATGGACGGGTCCGCAAATACAGTCAAGAGCTTGCTGGCTAAGGCGGAAGGTGTCCGTGGAGACGCATTCCTGAATCGTGCGATCCTTGATCGCGAAAAGCCTGACCTGACGCATGAAATGATTCAGGTGGATCTCAGAGGCTTGTTGAACGGCACCGTGGCAGACATTCCTCTGGTCAAGAACGACATTCTGTACATTCCGAGCATACATGACATTCAGGAAGAGCAGACAGTCACGATACACGGCGAAGTGGCCAATCCGGGTACATTCCTTTATTCTGAAAACCTGACGGTTGAAGACCTGGTATTGCAGGCGGGAGGTTTATTGGAGGCTGCCGCCACTACTAAAGTGGAGATTGCCCGTCGTGTGAAGTCTCCGAAGAGTGAAGATTTCACATTGACGGTCGGTGAAAGCTTCTCTTTCAACCTGAAGGACGGCATGCTGGTGGGAGAGGGAAGCGATGACTTCCGGTTGAAGCCGTTTGATGAGGTGTATATCCGTCGCAGTCCGGCCTATTATGAGCAGCGTAACGTGACCGTTGCCGGTGAAGTCTTGTTCAGCGGAAGTTATGCGTTGTCCAAGAAGAATGAGCGCTTGAGTGATTTGGTAAAGAAAGCCGGTGGTGTTACTCCGGCTGCGTATGTGCGCGGAGCGCGTTTAATGCGTGAGATGACAGAAGACGAGTTGCGTCGTAAGGAAGACGCGATGCGTATGGTGAATATGGGTGATTCCGTGTCAATGAAGAAATTGGACTTATCTACCCGTTATTCTGTCGGTATCGACTTGGAGAAAGCGTTGAAGAATCCTGGATCGCAGTACGATATGGTGTTGCGCGAAGGCGATATCCTGTACGTACCCGAGTATGTGAGTACAGTTAAGATTAACGGAGCAGTCATGTATCCCAATACGGTACTTTATAAGAAAGGCGAGAGTTTGAAATATTATATCAACCAAGCCGGTGGTTTTGGAAACGGTGCGAAGAAGCGTCGGGCCTACGTCGTTTATATGAACGGTACCGTCTCTCGCTTGAAGGCGCGTAGTTCTAAAGCCATTGAGCCCGGATGTGAAATCATAGTGCCGGCCAAGGATCCGAAGAAGAAAATGAGTGCGGCTGAAATTATCGGTATGGGTACATCTGCCGCATCTTTGGCTACAATGGTGGCAACGCTGGTTAATCTTTTTAAGTAAAGCTGTAGTATGGAAGAAGATAAGAAACAAAATACGGTGGTTGAGACTCGCCCCGAAGAGCAGGAAATCGATTTGATAGAGTTGGCTCAAAAAGTATGGGCGGAGCGTAAGCTTGTGTTGAAGGCGTGCGGCATTGCCATATTGGTGGCGTTGGTTGTGGCTTTCAGTATCCCTAAGGAATACTCCACCAGTGTCACGTTGGCTCCTGAGACCGCCAGCCGAGGCACAAGCGGGACGATGGGCGCGTTGGCGGCCATGGCCGGCATTAACCTGGGAAGTTCTTCTACAAGTGACGCCTTGTCTCCCGAACTATATCCCGACATTGTAAGTTCCACTCCCTTTCTTGTCGATTTATTTGATGTAAAGATAAAGGACAGCAAAGAGAAAATAGATACTACGCTGTATGCATATTTGGATGAATATCAGCGCTCTCCGTGGTGGAGCAGTGTCATCTCCGCGCCATTCAAACTGATAGGCTGGACCGTTTCCCTGTTTAAGGAGAAAGAAGTGGAAGATAAAGACGCTCCGATCGACCCTTCCCGTTTGACTCCGGACGCAGACCGGATAGCAAAAGCTTTGAGTGGTCGGATTTCGGTTTCCGTGGATAAGAAAACGGGCGTGACAACCTTATCCGTGACCATGCAAGACCCGGTAATCTCTGCTCAAATCACGGATACGGTGATGCATCGCTTGCAGAATTATATTACTGATTATCGCACCAACAAGGCACGTCACGACTTGGCTTTTACCGAACATCTCTATGCGGAGGCTAAAGCCGATTATGAGCAGGCGCAACAGAAATATGCTCAATTCGTGGATGCCAATCAGAATATTATTCTGAGGAGTTATATGGCTGAGCAGGAACGTTTGCAGAATGAAATGAACCTTGCCTATCAAGTTTACACACAGGTGTCTCAGCAGTTGCAGATGGCTAAAGCCAAAGTGCAGGAAATTACTCCTGTGTATACTGTCGTTCAGCCGGCTACGGTACCCCTCCGTGCATCCAAGCCCAATAAGATAATGATTTTGATTGGGTTTGTCTTTTTAGCGGGCGTCGGTTGTGTAGGTTGGATTTTGTTTGTGAAAGATTTGTGGCAGGGATGGCGTAAGCCGAAAGAATGATTCTTGAGAAAGTTGAGAGAGTGTGTCAAGATGATGGTGTTTTTTCATTTTGACACACTCTTTTTTTTGCTGATTAGTCTTCAAACATCCGGCTTCTGGCCAGCATGCAGGCGCCTATGATGCCGGCTTTGTCTTTCAGTTTGGAAGTAACGATTGCGGAGTCTTTGTTTACCAGATTAAGAGAATATTTTCGGACTGCGGTTTTGAGAGGTTGGGTAATGTAGTCCTCGGTCAACGACAAGGTTCCTCCGATGATTACCAGTTCCGGATTGAAGATATTGATGAGCCCGGCTATCTGTTTCCCTAATTTTTGTCCTATTCCCTCTACAATTTCTATGCAAAGCGGATCTTCCTTGCAAGCCGCTTCAATCAGTTCGTCCAATGTAAGTGGCTTGTTCTTTTCTTTGAGTCTGTCAGACAGAATGGAGGTTTCACCGTTTCTTATTCTTTCCAGGAAAATTCTGTGGAATGCGCTTCCTGACGCTTCTGTTTCCAGGCATCCCTTTTTGCCACAGTGGCAGATGATTTCGTTGTCGAATGCATTTACGTGTCCGAACTCACCGGAGAATCCGGATTTCCCGGAGTATATTTTCCCGTCGATGATGATGCCGATGCCCAGCCCCCAGCTTATATTGACAAAGATGATATCTTTCTCGCCCTTCACACAGCCTTTCATGTATTCACCATAAGTCATGGCGCGTGTGTCGTTGTCTATGCATACGGGAAAGCCTATTTTTTTTGTCAGCACATCGGCCAACGGTTGCTCCGAAAAATGAAACATACTGAAGCTGTATCCCGACTCAGGATTAACCCGCCCGGAAATATTGATGCAGATGTTCATTACTTTTTCCGGCCGTACTTCTGTGTCCTTTATAAATTCCTTGACCAGGCGGCATAATTCCTCCAGCGCTTCTTCTGTGTTTTCAAATTTGTAGGGGATATTCATCTTCAGTTCAATCATATCTCCCTTGAAATTGATTAAAGCGATATTGACGGCGAACTTTTTGATGTCTACCCCCACAAAATAGCCGGACTCTGGGTTCAGTCCATATAGACTGGGATGTCTTCCGCCGCTCGTTTCCAGTTTGCCGTAGTCGTTGATATATCCTTCGTCGCACATTTCCGATATGAATTTGGCTACGGTGGGCACACTTAAGTCCAGTTCTTTGGCTAAGTCTGTGATTGTGGAACTGCCATTATATATATAATGTGTAATGATTTTCTTTTTGAGAAGCGCATTCTTGCTGCCAATCTCGATTTCTTTAAGTAATAGCTGTCTCATTGGCCATGGATTTATGTGATTGTTCCGTTACAAATATAGTGAATTTTCTTATATATGTATTGTTCTACTTGATATTAATTAAATATATGGCCATATCTTTATTATTTATGCAGATATTAATAAAATAATTTATTAAAAACTTTGTATATATGAAATATATTAATATATTTGCCGTTGAAAATATACACTCTAAAAATATGATACTATGATTATGTCGGGTTCACAGAATGAAAATCGGGTTGATAGGAGGATATATCCTTGGATTGTGGTAGGGCTGCTTTGGGTTGTAGCTTTGCTGAATTATATGGATCGCCAGATGCTTTCTACCATGCAGGAGGCTATGAAGGTTGATATTGTAGAATTGAATAAAGCGGAGGCTTTTGGTGCCCTGATGGCTATATTTTTGTGGATTTACGGTTTTATGAGCCCGGTTGCCGGTATGATAGCCGACCGTTTCAGTCGTAAGTGGTTGGTGGTAGGCAGTCTGTTTGTGTGGTCTGGTGTCACTTATTTGATGGGATATGCCGATACTTTTCATGAATTGTACTGGCTTCGTGCGATTATGGGTGTCAGTGAAGCACTGTATATACCTTCGGCCTTGTCGCTTATTGCAGATTGGCATCCGGGAAAATCTCGTTCATTGGCTGTGGGAGTACACATGACCGGTCTGTATGTCGGTCAGGCTATCGGTGGATTTGGAGCGACGGTAGCCGCCATGTTCTCTTGGCATTCCGCCTTCCATTGGTTTGGAATTATCGGCATCGCTTATTCATTGGTTTTGATGTTGGCTTTGCGTGAAAATCCATTGCATGCTTCGGCGAAAAAAGTATCTGCGCCCTCTGGTAATAAGCCGAATCCTTCCTTGTTCAGTGGTCTGTCTGTTCTCTTTTCTACATGGGCATTTTGGATTATTCTTTTCTATTTTGCGGCTCCCAGCCTTCCCGGTTGGGCAACAAAAAACTGGCTTCCGACTCTGTTTGCTGAAAATTTGAATATCCCGATGTCCGAGGCCGGGCCTATTTCAACCATCACCATTGCCGTGTCTTCCTTTATAGGCGTCATTTTTGGAGGAGTATTGTCCGACCGTTGGGTGCAAAGAAATATTCGGGGACGTGTATATACCGGTGCGATTGGCCTGGGAATGACCATTCCGGCTCTGTTATTGTTGGGATTTGGACATAGTCTGGTCGCTGTTGTGGGAGCCGGGCTGTTGTTTGGAGTCGGTTTTGGCATTTTTGACGCGAATAATATGCCCATCCTTTGTCAATTTGTGTCGGCCAAACACCGTGCGACGGCGTATGGTGTCATGAACATGACCGGTGTATTTGCCGGTGCGGCTGTGACCGAACTGTTAGGACGTTGGACGGATGGTGGAAATCTGGGACTTGGATTTGCGCTGTTGAGTATAGTCGTACTGGTGGCATTGGGATTGCAGTTGTATTTCCTTCGTCCTCAAACGGATAATGTAGAATGATAAATCTTTAAAATAGTGCGAGTTATGGAAAAAATTATCGGATTGATTGATGCACCGTTTACTCCTTTTTACGAAAATGGAGAAGTGAATTACGAGCCTATCGAGGCTTATGCCAAGATGTTGCAGAAAAACGGCTTGAAAGGAGTCTTTATAAATGGTTCTTCCGGCGAAGGCTATATGCTGACCGAAGACGAACGTATGAAACTGGCTGAACGTTGGATGGAAGTGGCACCGGAGGGATTCAAAGTGATAGTCCATGTCGGGAGCTGTTGTGTCAAAGCAAGCAGAATGTTGGCGGAACATGCCCGGAAAATTGGTGCCTGGGGCATTGGTGCCATGGCTCCTCCTTTTCCGAAAATCGGACGCATTGAAGAACTGGTCAAGTATTGCGAGGAAATTGCGGCCGGTGCTCCCGATTTGCCTTTCTACTATTACCATATTCCGGCATTCAACGGTGCCTTCCTGCCTATGGTTGAATTGCTGAAAGCCGTAGATGGCCGCATTCCTAATTTTGCAGGCATTAAATATACCTATGAAAGCCTTTATGAATATAACCAATGCCGTCTCTACAAGAATGGTAAGTACGACATGCTTCATGGACAGGACGAAACCATTCTCCCGTCTTTGGCAATGGGAGGCGCTCAAGGCGGCATCGGGGGGACTACCAATTATAACGGTATCAATTTAGTGGGCATCCTTGACGCATGGAAGGCGGGCGATATCGAAAAGGCTCGCGAGTTGCAGAATTTCTCGCAGGAGGTCATCAATGTGATTTGTCATTATCGTGGCAATATTGTCGCAGGAAAACGTATCATGAAACTGATCGGTCTTGATTTGGGCAAGAACCGTACTCCGTTCCAGAATATGACAGACGAGGAAGAAGCGCGCATGAAGGCAGAACTTGAATCCATCCATTTCTTTGAACGATGCAATAAATTCTGAACATTATGGAGGTAAAAGATTATTTGAGTACATGGGCTTCTGCCTATAAGCGTGAACTTCAGGAAAACATTATGCCGTTCTGGTTGGAGCATGGTTGGGATCGTCAGCATGGCGGCGTGTACACATGTGTGGATCGAGAAGGACGTCTGATGGATACTACTAAGTCGGTTTGGTTTCAAGGCCGTTTTGGATTTATTGCAGTCTTTGCTTATAATCATGTGGAGAAAAATCCGGAATGGCTGGCTGTCTCTAAAAGTTGCATTGACTTTATCGAGCGGCATTGTGTGGATACGGACGGTCACATGTTTTTCGAAGTGACAGGTGATGGCCATCCCTTGCGCAAGCGTCGCTATGTGTTCTCCGAATGTTTTGCCGCCATTGCGATGTCCGAGTATTCGATTGCGTCGGGCGATCAGACTTACGCTTTGAAAGCTTTGGATTTGTTCAAGCGCATTCAGAGGTTCTTGACGACTCCCGGATTTCTGGAGCCTAAATACCTGCCGACATTGCAGTCGCGCGGTCATTCCATTACGATGATACTCATCAATACGGCTTCCCGTGTGAGGGCCGCCATTGCCGATCCTGTATTGGATAAGCAGATTGACGACTCTCTGTCTGCCATCCGTCGTTATTTCATGCACCCTGAGTTCAAGGCAGTGCTCGAGATGGTGGGACCTGAAGGAGAGTTCATTGATACCTGCAACGGACGTCTCATTAATCCCGGACATTGTATCGAGACCTCTTGGTTCATTATGGAAGAAGCCCGTCACCGTGGTTGGGACAAAGAATTGGTGCAGATGGCCCTTCAGATACTGGAATGGTCCTGGGATTGGGGCTGGGATAAGGAATATGGCGGTATCATTAATTTCCGCGATTGCCGTAACTTCCCCGTACAGGATTATTCGCAGGACATGAAGTTCTGGTGGCCGCAGACCGAAGCCATCATTGCCACTTTATATGCCTATCAAGCCACAAAGGATGAGAAATATCTGGAGATGCATAAGCAGATCAGTGATTGGACTTATGCTCACTTCCCGGATAAGGAGTATGGTGAGTGGTATGGTTATCTCCATCGTGACGGTACGGTGGCTCAGCCGGCTAAAGGTAACCTGTTTAAAGGGCCTTTCCATATTCCGCGGATGATGGTTTGCGGGTATGAACTTTGTAAAGATGTCTTATTTGAATAGTATTAACTTAATTCTCTTTATCATGAAAAATGTAAAATTCAATTGGTGTGTGGCTATTCTTTTGGGATTATCTATTGGAATAGCAAATGCTGCCTTAATCGTGGAGAAAGCAGATGTACAGATTGTACAACAGAATGTATTGTGCACTGGATTGATAAAAGATGTACAAGGAGAACCTGTAATTGGAGCTTCTGTTATTGTGAAAGGAACTACAAATGGTAGTATTACTGATGTTAATGGCAAATTTACTTTGTCTGGCGTTAAAGTAGGAGATGTATTACAAGTGTCTTTTGTTGGCTATTCCACTCAAGAAATAGAATGGAATGGTAAGTCGTTGGAGATATTGATGCAAGAAGACACGCAGGTGCTGGATGTCGTATTAGTTACAGCGTATGGGGGCAGACAACTTCGTAGTAAAGTCACTAATTCTATAGCCAAAGTTGAAGAAAAAGTCTTTTCTACAGGAATGCATACAAATCCTGCCCAAGCATTATCTGGAGCTGTATCAGGTTTAAGAGTACAACAAACTAGTGGAAATCCGGGTGATGTGCCTACGATGGTATTACGGGGAGGAACGAATTTAGATGGGACAGGTTCTCCTTTGGTTGTAGTGGATGGGCAGGTTCGGGAAGATTTGAGTGACATTAATCCTGAAGACATAGAATCCATGGAAATTATGAAGGATGCAGGTGCTACGGCAATCTATGGTGCACGAGCAAATAATGGTGTTATTTTAGTTACTACAAAGCGTGGGAAAAAAGGGCGTTCTGAGATTAATTTTAAGGCAAAATTGGGGTTGAATTATTTTCGTGATACTTGGAATTTTTTAAATGGGGAAGATTATTTGTATTATCAGAGATTAGCCTGGCAGAGAGCTGGGCAAATTTGTCAACTTAGTGATGGTAGTTGGTTAGGCACTGCAAGTATGGAAAATTTAAAAGGCGCTCAACCGTATGGAACCGGAAATATTTATTTTAATGCCGATGGAACAATTGCTGATGGTAATAAGGTAAGTAATGCAAACTGGAGTCCTATGATATATACGGATGAATATGCTTTTTTGCTAGATAAAGGGTGGAAAACTATGATTGATCCTGTATATGGTGATAAAATCATTTATAAGGAATTTGATTTAAGAGATACTAATATTAAAGATTGTGCAATTACTCAAGATTATAATTTGAGTATCTCTGGAGGAAATGATAAGGGAAACTACTATGCTAGTTTTGGCTATAACGATAGCCAGGGAAATGCTGTAGGCAATTATTATAAAAGATTTTCATTTACGCTAAATGCAGATTACAAAGTTCGTAAATGGTTAACTTCCTTGTCCACAGTGTCGTTTGTGGACTCTAAAAGTTACGGTGTTTATCAATCTAGCGTGAAGGAGGAACAGGATATTGCGAATTATTTTAGTAGAGTTTTGAGTGTACCTCCAACTTTTAGAGGTGTAAATGAAAATGGGGAGTATCTTATTGGAGTACGAGGATTAGAAGACTCGAATTATCTCATAAATTGGAAAAATCGTATAAGGGATAATAATGGGAATAAATATAATTTTAATCAATCTTTTGTGATAGATATTTTGCAAGGATTAAATTTGAAAATCACAGGTAGCTGGTATATTGATGAGTTGAAGAAAGAAGCTTTTAATAGAGATTTGATGACGGGAGTAAATACTGTTGATAGCAAAAGAGAAAGTTATGACAGTTATGATCGTTATTTGAATCAGACTTATAATGCAGTTTTGAATTATGAAAAAAAAATGTATAAAAATCATTTCATCTCTGCAATGTTAGGATTTGAATATTATGATTCTTATCGAAAGGGATTTGATGCTTATGGATATGGTGCTCCTACAGATGATTTTCAAGATTTAAATTTGACTCAGCAGGAGGGACGGGAGATTGATTCATGGCATGAAAGAGAACGTATCATGTCTTTCTTTGGACGTCTGAATTATGATTATAAGAGTAAATATCTATTCTCATTTGTGTTACGTCGGGATGGATATTCTAAATTGTTGGGGGATAATCGATGGGGCGTTTTTCCAGGCTTGTCCGCTGGCTGGGTTTTCAGTAAAGAAGATTTTATGAAATCTTTACTTGATATAATTTCTTTTGGAAAATTGAGAGCTAGTTATGGTTTGAATGGAAATGTTTCAGGAATTGGTGCATATGATTTGCAAGGGGGATATTCTACATATTCATATGGAGGTTATAATGGATTTTTGTTAAACTATGCATATAACAGTGAGACTGCAAGATATGATATTACAGGACTTGCCAATTCTAATTTGAGATGGGAAAAGTCTCGGACTTTTGAAGTAGGCTTGGATATAAGTTTCTTGGCAAATAAGTACAATTTAAATCTGACATATTATAATCGGCGGACGACGGATAAGTTTGCGGATATTAAATTGCCTTCGCATGCAGGATTGTATTCTTTTAAAACAAATAATGGCGAAATCCAAAACACAGGTTTTGAATTCGATTTTGCAGCCAGGATTGTGAATACGAAAGATTGGAAATTCAATGTAAACTGGAATATTGCATACAATAAAAATAAAATAATATCGTTGCCTAACAACGGTACACCTTTAAATCGGCAGGAAGCTTTTGAGGTATATTCTGGAAATGGAAATGAAAAAATATGGGTTGGAGGATATCAAGAAGGGCAATCTTGGGGAGACGTGTATGCTTATAAAGCTGAGGGTATATATAAGAGTTATGATGAAATTCCCGGAAATTTGATTGATAAATCAGTGGGGGATAATGGTTCTAATAATAAAGTTTTATATGGTCCGGAGGCTTGGTCGAAATTGACGGATGAAGAGAAGAAAGAAGGACTGCCGATTCAACCAGGTGATGTAAAGTGGAAAGATGTAAATAATGATGGAGTAATTGATCAATATGACCAAGTGAAAATAGGGAACAAAGTTCCTAAATGGACTGGTGGATTTAACTTTATTTTATCATGGAAGAATCTTTCTTTGTCTACTCGTTTAGATTATGCGTTGGGGCATATTGTGACAGATACTCGTACTCCGTGGATATTGGGTGATATGCAGGGGGCATATAATAGTATAGACTTGGTAAAGGATACTTGGTCCGAAACTAATGTTAATGCTAAATATCCTATCTATATGCGTGCTGACCAATTGGGGAAACGTAATTATGCCCGTACGACCTCTATGTTTATGTATAAAGGTGATTACTTGGCATTTAGAGATATTTCAATGGCATATCGGATTTCGACAGATTGGTTGAAAAAAGCTTTTATACAAAGTGTGGAACTTTCAGTAACGGCTCAAAATTTAGGATATCTTTGGGCTGGCTCTAAAACAATGTTTTCACCCGAATATGGAGCTAATTCACAGGGAGGATATTCATTACCACGTTCTGTTATATTTGGTATAAATGTTAGTTTTTAATATAGATGAGTTATGAAAAAGCATGTGTATATATCAATGTTTGTTGCAGGCCTTTTAATGGTTGCTTGTGACAATTTGGATTTAAATCCTGAAGATTTTTATGGTGCAGGTAATTTTTGGAAGGAAAAAGGGCAAGTAGAGGCTTTTATTATTGGCCTTCATCGAGATGTTAGAGAAAATTATGAAAATTATTTTTTATACGGTGAAGCTAGAGGGGGAACTTTATTAACAGGCGTTTCAAGTGTGGGAACTTCATTGGATTATGAAGTAATCAAATTAAATAACTTGTCACAGGACAACTATGGAATAGGTAATTGGGGTGAATTTTATACATATATACTCCAAGTAAATCATGCTATCGATAATTTGGAAAATGTTTGCTCTTTTTTGTCCGAAGACGATTTGAACTATTATAAGGGGCAGGTTTATGGGTTGAGAGCTTTTTATTATTTTTGGTTGTATAGAAGTTATGGAGGTGTTCCGCTTGAGCTTGAAGTGAAAGTATCAGATGGGGCTTTTGATGTTACAGATTTGTACTTGGAACGTGCTCCAGCAGAGACTGTCTTGCAGCAAATTAAAGAGGATTTACAAAAATCTGAAGATGGTTTTAGTCATTCTGCAAATAGCGATTTAAGTCCCTATTTTTGGTCGAAATATGCAACTCAAATGTTAAAGGCTGAAGTCTATTTGTGGTCTGCAAAAGTTACGACAGGTAATCATTCTGCTGGAGGTGTTGAGGATTTGGAGATAGCTAAAAAATCATTGGAACAAATTATCGGACAATTTGCGCTGGTTGATAATTATGAAAAATTGTTTGATGCAAGTGATAAAACTGCAGCGAAGAAAGAAATGATATTTAGTATATATTTTGATAAAAAAGAGTCTACCAATTGGGGAGAATTTTTTGTCTATTCATCTGCGCAGTTTATAGGCCAGTCATGGGATAATATGGGAAATCTGTATCAGGATCCATTAGACCTTTGTGGTTCTGGACTGTTGCGTCATGAGTATAAAGAAGCATTTGTGAAGTCATTTGATGAAACTGATTCAAGGCGTTATGCAACTTTTTTGGAATATTATCGTGATGAAACTTTAACTATATTTGGCGTTTCAATGAAAAAAATGTTGGGGTCTGTGGATAGCGGAAAACGTTATTATGATTCTGATATACCCATTTATCGTTATGCAGATGCTGTATTAATGATGGCAGAGGTTGAAAATGGTTTGTCGGGGCATTGCGCTGATTATATAAATCAAATAAGGAAACGTGCATATGGAGAATATTTTACAGATGATTGTAAATATGTAGATGGGGATTATGCAGAAAATGAATTAGCTATATTGAAAGAACGCGATAAGGAATTCGTCGCTGAAGGGAAGAGATGGTTTGACTTGATACGGTTGCATGATGTGAATAAGGAACCTCTTGTATATTCAGATGTAGCGGCCTATGCAACAACGTATGGAGAAAATCCACATTCAGTGTTGGAAAAAGATAGTGAATCTCATAAATTGCTTTGGCCTATTGAAAAAACCTTAATGGATAGAGATCCTAAATTGGAACAAACACCAGGGTATGAAGAGTAATATGTAGTATTTGAATGAAATGTACTAAAGTTTAGTAAAAGTAATACTAAATACTTGAAGAATGCCTTGCTATGACTTTGGTACATTTCTTAATTTTAAATTATGAAAATATGAAAGTTGGTCGTTTGAAAATGTCACTTTTTGTGGCAGGAACTATTTCTTCTTTAAATATTATAGATGCACAGAACACTCCTAATATATTGTTAATAGTTTCGGAAGATAATGGCTGTGATATAGGTTGTTATGGGAATACAAAAGTTTATACTCCCAATATTGATTCGCTGGCAAGAGATGGAATGAAATTTATGAATGCTTATGTTACTTATTCTGTGAGTAGCCCTTCTAGAAGTTCTATCTTTACAGGATTATACCCACATCAAAATGGGCAAATAGGATTAGCGACTCATAAGTACCGTATGTATGAAGGTATAAAAACACTGCCTCAGTATTTAAGAGAATTAGGCTATTCTTCAGCCTGTATAGGTAAAAAACATGTCAATCCGGAATCTGACATTTCATTTGATTATTGGGATAATCGTGGCTCTAATTTTGAAAAAAAGAATTTGAAATCATATGCTGAAAAGGCTGTTGCTTTTTGTAAATCGTTACATGGTAAGCCTTTTTTTGTGATGGTTAATTTCCCGGATGCGCATTTCCCTCTTCAACGTGAGGTGGAAGGATTGCCGCATCACTTTGTTGATTCCTCACGGATCTCTCCTTTACCTTATATTAATGTCAACTCACCAAGGCATAAATATTTTGTAGAAAGCTATTATGATTGTATGAATCGTTTGGATGAATCTATAGGATTTTTACTTCGGGAAATGTCTGATAATAACTTATTAGACAATACTGTTATTATATATATGTCGGATCATGGTGAGCAATTCCCTCGAGCAAAGTGTAGTAATTATGAAGCAGGTTTACATATACCTTTCATTGTTAGCTGGCCGGGTCATGTTAAGCAAGGGGTAATTAATAATGCTTTAATTTCATCAATAGATTTATTGCCTACATTTATTGAGTTAGCCGGAGGGAAAGTGCCGGCAAAGCTTCCTGGTAAAAGTTTGTTGTCTGTGCTAAATGGTAAAAGTGAGAAACTTCATTCCTATATTTTTGCGGGAGGGATGGGGAGTGCTCCTATTATGCATTATCCACGCAGAAGTGTTAGAGATTCTCGGTATAAACTTATTGTGAACTATAACTATATGGAAGATAATCCACATTATCAATTGTATGTGAATCAAGAGGGGCATTTTGCAGGAGGGTTATCTGTAGAAGAGCTGGAAATGGCACCTGACTCAATGAAGCATGTCTTTCAAACATGGAAAAGGCCCCCTCTTTATGAATTATATGATTTGTGGGTGGATCCACATGAATTTCACAATCTTTCAGGTAAAGAAGAGTATAAATCTGTTCTTGAGAATTTAAAAACAGTACTTTCCGAATGGCAGGAGTTTACTAATGATCCCATTCGGAACCCTGATAAACTAAGAGCTATAAATGAAGAAGTGAAGGCAATATTGAGAAATGAGGTTGATTATACACAACCTGATTTTAGATGGGGATATTTAGACTATTTTATTGAAGAGAAATGATGCTTATGTTAAAGTATATTCTTACATGTGTTCTCTTTCTTGTTGGTGTGGAATTATGGGGACAATTTAATTGGTATAACCCGATGAAAGAACAATTTGGTGTGATAAATAATCAGGGTTTTGTTCACGATGGGGATATGTTTTATACAAGATTACCATTTAGGGCACAATCCCGAGTTCGAGAACCGGTATGGAAATTGTCTCGTCACTCTTCTGGCTTATCTATTAGATTTCAGACTGATGCGTCATGTATACAAATTCGTTATGTGGTGTCAGATGTTTTGGGAATGCCTCATATGCCTCCTACAGGTGTTTCTGGTATAGATATGTATAAAATTAAAGATAATGGATGGTTGTTTTGTTCAGGGACTTATCATTTTGGTGATACAGTTGTATATAAATTTGATGATTTGGTAGTTGATGATTTTCATTCCACATATTGTCTCTTTTTACCTTTATATAATGAGATAAGATGGATGGAAATAGGAATTGAATCCAATAAGTTTTTTCATTTTCTACCTCGATTAAATCAGAAGCCTATTGTTGTATATGGAACCTCTATTACCCAAGGTGCATGTGCTTCTCGTCCAGGTATGGCATGGACAAATATTCTTCAACGTTATATTGGGTGCCCTGTCGTTAATTTAGGGTTCTCGGGGAATGGAAAATTGGAAGATGAAGTACTCGATTTTATAAATGAAATAGACGCTCGAGTATATATTTTGGATTGTGTTTCTAATTTGACAAAGGATGCAATGTTGACTGAACATACAATCAATGCGGTGAGAAAAATACGTTCAGTCCACAAGAATGAACCGATAGTAATCATGGAGCATGCTGGTTACAGTAATTGCATGACTAATCGCGAAAGAGAAGCTGAATGTGATAGTGCAAATACTAAAACGAAAATGGCTTATGATGATTTGTTTGAAATGGGTGTGGAAAATATACACTATATTTGTAGAGAAGACTTTAATTTTCATGAGGATGCATGGGTTGATTACGTTCATCCTTCTGATGTTGGAATGATACAAAAGGCTGTTACGGTGAGGGACAAACTTATACAATTATTTGATGCAGGATTTTAGTAAAAGAAATGTTCTTCGTATAAATTTGATGTAATATCTGTGAACGGATTATAGATAGGAAATATTACATTGATTTCTTAGATATAATGGGATAATTGTAACTATAATGCTTTGTTATCAATTCATAATATTTTATGTATAGACATTTAATTCAATTCTTTGTGAGTATTATGTATATAAAAGTTTCCCATCGGTATATTGAACTATTGTTTGTCAGAAAATTATTTTTAGTATTGTTGTCAGATATAATGTTTATACAACAGATACAGGCCTCAATTTTGTTGGAGCATCAAGATTACTTGTTTGAGCTGGATATGATTAACTATTCAGATACCATCAACAATCCTTTGATCTCTAAAGCAAGTAGTAGTTCTGTATTGTTTGAGGGCGGAAGAAAAGATTTTAGTGTAAAGTTCTTGCATCAGCTAAATAAGTTTGTTGAAGATAGTAGTCAATTTTCTCAAGGCGTTTCCGCTTCCTTCGTCGGCTGTATAGATGATGTATTGTTATTGGCAGGCGGGGCTAATTTCCCTGATATCCCTGCGGAGAAGGGGGGAAGTAAGATGTATTATAAGGATGTGTATGCAGCGTCAATCGCGGGAGACACATTGTTATCTTGGCAGAAAGTAGGAGAATTGCCGCAACCGATAGCCTATGGCTTTTCTGTTTCCATACCCGGAGGAGTGGTCTGTGTGGGCGGAATGAATGAGGACGGTCCTGTGTCAACGGTTTTTCGTCTTTCGGTGGAAAATGGTGAGTTGGGCGTGGAAAATCTTCCTTCATTACCTTTTACATTGGAAAACATGTCCGGTTGTCTGGTGCATAATAAGCTGTATGTGGTGGGAGGAAACCGAAATGGAAAGGCTTCTAATACCTTCTGTTGCCTGAACTTGGAAAAGCCGTCTGAAGGGTGGGTTGAACTGTCTCCTTTCCCGGGGATGCCCCGCACTCAGCCTGTATGTGCCGCTCAAAAAAGTGAAACGGGGGAAATGGCGATTTATTTGTGGGGCGGCTTTTCGGCCGCGTCTCCGGATATGGAAGCTTCTTTGTCCACGGATGGCTACAAATATCTGTTGGAAAGTGATGAGTGGGTTCCTTTGTCTTCTCCCACGAATGCCCGCGGTGAGATGGTCTCGTTGGGAGGAGGAGTAGCGGCGGCGGTTGGTGATAGCCTGATTGTTTGCATGGGAGGTGTCAATAAGGACATCTTCCTACAGGCTTTGCGGAATCCGGCTCCGGATTACTTATCGCATCCGGTAGAATGGTATAAGTTTAATAAGGATCTATTGGTCTATAATGTTTTTAGCCGTGAATGGCAGACTATATACACTTCTTCTAATTTGGCTCGCGCAGGAGCAGTGGTTGTGCCCTATAAGAACTCCTTCTTTTATATAAATGGAGAGGTTAAGCCCGGAGTGCGTACTCCTACAATTGTAAGAATAGATTTTTGATTTTTACTTTTACCGGCTTGTAGACGTGCCAACGTAAGGGGAAAACAGGATAAAATAAATGGAGGGCTTGAAACACCCTCCATTTCTATGTAAAGACTTTATTCGAACAAACTCTTGAACTTCCTGAAGATTTTTTCTTTTATGGAAGCATTCGGTTTGAAGTTGTCAGAACCCTCCATCTCTTCCAGTGCTTTCTTTTCATCTTTGCTCAGGGCCTCGGGAACGTAGACACTGACGTTGACCAGCAGGTCACCTATGCCGTAACCGTTGACGCTGGGCAGACCTTTGTTCCGCAGGCGGAGTACTTTGCCCGGCTGGGTTCCCGGTTCTATTTTTACTTTCACTTTGCCGTCGATAGTGGGCACTTCCACAGCGCCGCCCAAGGCTGCTGTGGGGAAGCTCAACAGGAGGTTATAAATGAGGTCATTTTCTTCACGAATCAGTTCCTTGTCCGGTTCTTCTTCAATGAGGATGAGGAGGTCGCCCGGCAGGCCGTTATGCTTGCCCGCATTTCCCTTTCCGGTCATGGAAAGTTGCATGCCTTCGGCCACACCGGCCGGTATCTTTACCGTTACCACTTCTTCGCCATAAACGATTCCTTCGCCTGCGCATTCCTTACATTTGTTCTTGATGACTTTACCTTCGCCGCCGCAAGTGGGGCAGGTGGTACGCGTCTGCATGGTGCCCAAGATGGTTTGCTGGTTGCGGATGACGGAGCCCGAACCCTTGCAGGTAGGACAAGTCTCGCTTCCTCCATTGCCTTCGGCACCCGTGCCGTGGCAGTGGCTACAGGTGACGTATTTCTTCAGCTTGAACTTTTTCTCCACGCCCGTGGATATTTCTTTCAGATTAAGCTTCACCTTCACCCGGAGATCCGAACCGCGGAAACGGCGTTGTTGGGTACTGCTTCCTCCGAATCCTCCAAAGCTTCCGAATCCTCCCCCGTGACCGCCGAAGATATCGCCGAACATAGAGAAGATGTCGTCCATGGACATGCCGCCGCTGAAGCCACCGAAGGGTCCACCGTTACCGGCCGCGCCGCTCATGCCCGCAAAGCCGAACTGGTCGTAGCGGGCACGCTTCTCAGGATTGCTTAGCACATCGTAGGCTTCAGCCGCCTCCTTGAATTTTTCTTCCGCTTCCTTGTCGCCCGGGTTCTTGTCTGGATGATATTGGATGGCTTTTTTACGGTAGGCTTTCTTGATTTCGTCGGCCGACGCCTTCTTGTCTACTCCCAGTACCTCGTAGTAATCTCTTTTTTCCATATCCCTATTGTTACTGTCTTTATTCTCCGACTACCACTTTGGCATGGCGGATCACTTTGTCGTTTAACGTATAACCAGTCTGTACGCAGTCCAGTATCTTGCCTTTCAGTTCTTCTGCCGGTGCCGGGATGACGGCGATGGCTTCGTGGAAGTCGGTATTGAGCGGCTGTTCTTTGGTCTCGATGACTTTCACTCCGTTCTGTCCGAGCACAGTCATGAACTTGTTGTATATCAGTTCGACACCTTCCTTGACAGCGGCTACGTCCTCGGCAGTCTCCATGTTCTTCAGTGCGCGCTCGAAGTCATCCACGATAGGTAGGATGCTGCTGATGCTCTTTTCGCCACCGTTCAGGATGAGTTCGGCCTTTTCCTTCATCGTCCGTTTGCGATAGTTGTCGAATTCGGCGGAAAGGCGCAGGTACTTGTCTTTCATGTTGCTCAGGTCTTCCTGGAGCTTAGCCAGTTCGTCAGCCTGTTCCGTTTCCTCTGTTTCGGTGGTTTCCTGTGTTTCGGTTGCTGTCTCTTCTGCTTTGCCCTCGCCATTTGGCTCTTCTTGAGCGTTGTGGGCTTTCAGCTCTTCTTCGTTGATGGTTTCTTTTTTCGGATCCATATTTTTTCTGTTTTTGTTATTCTTTGAAAATGAACGGCCGACAGATTTGGGCACGTTGTTTTCCTTGTCTGTCAGCAAAAACTTTGCCAAAATGGCATTTCTTTTTAAAAACGCCGCAAAGTTACTATTTTTATGTCACATTGGCAGTATGAAACGTCGGGAATTAGGATGTACACGTCTTGTAAACGGCTTGCATACATCCTGTCGGCCGGATGCCTGCAACGTGTTTCCATGATGTTTGCTGCCTGTAATGCCCGATATGTCATTATAAAATCGTATCTAAATAAGATAGGAGGCGGTTCGGCATAATCAAATTGAAAACGTTGTTTTCATTTGCTTCTGCGCTCACCTTTCACTATCTTTGCGCCTTGAAATCAGAAGGTATTAGTAATAAAAGTAAGAAGAAAACTCATGATTACAGTTTCTAATGTATCGGTACAGTTTGGTAAAAGGGTGTTGTTCAATGACGTAAACCTGAAGTTTACCAGCGGCAATTGTTATGGAGTCATTGGTGCTAACGGAGCGGGAAAATCGACTTTCCTCAAAACCATTTCGGGAGAATTGGAGCCGACGACAGGGACGATTACGCTGGGACCGGGAGAACGCCTTTCCGTGCTCAGTCAGGATCACTTCAAGTGGGACGCCTATACGGTGATGGACACGGTGATGATGGGTCACTCGGTGTTGTGGGACATCATGAAGCAACGTGAGGAGCTTTATGCCAAGGAAAATTTTACGGATGAAGATGGCCTGAAGGTGTCCGAGTTGGAAGAGAAGTTTGCCGAACTGGACGGGTGGAACGCCGAAAGCGATGCCGCCTCTCTGCTGAGTGGTCTGGGCATCAAGGAGGACAAGCACTATGTGCTGATGGGCGAGCTGAACAATAAAGAGAAGGTGCGCGTCATGTTGGCGCAGGCTTTGTATGGCAATCCCGATAACCTGTTGCTGGACGAACCGACCAACGACTTGGATATGGAGACCGTGACCTGGCTGGAAGAATACCTCTCGAACTTTGAGCATACGGTATTGGTCGTGAGCCACGACCGTCACTTCCTTGACTCAGTCTGTACACATACCATTGATATCGATTACGGCAAGATCAACTTGTTTGCCGGTAACTACAGCTTCTGGTACGAGTCAAGCCAGCTGGCTCTGCGCCAGCAGCAGAACCAAAAGGCAAAGGCCGAGGAGAAACGCAAGGAACTGGAGGAATTCATCCGCCGTTTCAGTGCCAACGTGGCGAAGAGCAAGCAGACAACGAGCCGTAAGAAGATGCTCGAAAAGCTGAATGTAGAGGAAATCAAGCCTTCGTCGCGTAAGTATCCGGGCATCATCTTCACGCCGGAGCGCGAGCCGGGCAATCAGATCCTGGAGGTAGCAGGCCTGACCAAGTCCCTGGAAGACGGAACGGTGCTTTTCCGCGACGTGAATTTCAATGTGGAGAAGGGGGACAAAATCGTGTTCCTGTCTCGTGACCCTCGTGCCATGACTGCTTTGTTCGAGATTATCAATGGCAATATGAAACCCGATGCAGGTCACTACAACTGGGGAGTGACCATCACGACGGCCTACCTGCCGCTGGACAATACTTCGTTCTTCAACACGGACTTGAATTTGGTGGACTGGCTCAGCCAGTTCGGTGAGGGCAATGAGGTGTACATGAAGAGCTTCCTGGGGCGTATGCTTTTCTCAGGCGAGGAGGTTCTGAAGAAAGCCAGTGTGCTGTCGGGAGGCGAGAAGATGCGTTGCATGATTGCCCGTATGCAGCTGCGCAACGCCAACTGTCTGATACTTGACACGCCGACCAACCATCTTGACCTGGAGTCTATTCAGGCTTTCAACAACAACCTGAAGATATACAAAGGGAATGTCCTGTTCGCCTCGCACGACCATGAATTCATCCAGACAGTAGCCAACCGTATCATCGAACTTACGCCGAACGGCATTATCGACAAGATGATGGAGTATGACGAATACATCACTTCGGATCACATCAAAGAACTGCGGGCCCGCATGTATCAGGATTAATCCGGATTCAACCTTTAGGGTTGTGTCTGATAGACGATCCGGTTGCTGTTGTCTCCGAAAAGATTGTCGCCCAAGGTTGTGATCTGGGTGCCGGTGGCCAATACGCGGCGCAGGTTGTCGCATCCGATGAATGCGCCGTATTCGATGGCCTTTACGCCGGCGGGAAGCGTCAGCGTGCCGGACAGCCGAGTACAGCCGCTGAACGCACGCTGGCCGATGGTTTGCAGGCCTTTCGGCAGCGTGATGTTCAGCATGTATTTCTTTTGCGTGAACGTATAGTCGGGGATGACGGTAGAGGTGCATTCTTCCAGATTGACGGAAATCAGGTTAGGCATGTAGTCGCGGAGCAGCTTGAAGTCTGCTTCGTCCATCTTGCCTTTGACGGTCAGGAAGTTCACATCGCGTGGATGGATGCCGTTTCTCATCAGTTCGCTTTCCAGGCTGCTCTTAGGGCCTATTTGTAAGGAAACTGCAGTGGGCTCACCTTCTATAAAGGAGAATTTCTCCCATCTTTCTTTTCCCTTGTAAGAGTCGCTGCTGCCCAGTGGCACGAAGATGGCCGTAATGCTGTCCGCCAAGGCCTGGGGCAGCAGGTTGGGAGCCGTTTTCTTCCTTATCTGGCATATTTTCAAGTTGGTGCAGCCCTTGAAGGCGGCGTCCTCTATGTTCTTGATCTTGTCGGACAGGATGACGCGCACCAGGCTCAGCTTGCCCTGATAGCTGCCGTCGTCATTCTGCTTGCAGAAGGCGTATGCGGGGATGCTGTTGCCCGGATAGACATAGAATTTGCCGGGGAAAGTTCCGCTTTTACCCGTGTACATGCTGATGCTGGCGTTCGAGATGTCCAGCACCTTGAGGTTGGTGAACTCGTCGCGCAGATGGCGGAAGTCAATGGCATTGAGCTTGCCTTGCAGGGTGAGGTGGGTGATCTGGTTGGCTTCGTCCTCGGTCAGTAGTTCCACCATGGTACCCGCTTTAGGCACATAGAGTGTCTTTTTCTTTTGCGCATAGGTTCCCAATGTAAAGCAGAGTGCGGCTGCCAGCAATACTATGTTTCTTGTCTTCATGTCTTACGTTATTTTTTTGTTTGCCAAAGGTAGAAAGTTTCTGTCAGAATGTAGTCGGACAATCGTTATTCTTCTTAAATTTGTCCCGAAAAAATCTAAATACGCATTAAAGATGGAAGAAGAGATGAATGCTGTTTTGCCGGAGAGCTCCGTTTCCGGTTGGAAACGTTTGGGGTGGCTGGTCGTGGAGATTATTCTGTTTGTGGCCGTCCTCTTCGTGGCTGCGGGACTTTTGTTGGGAATAGCCGGTTTCCTGTTTGCTTTGTCGGCTGAAGACGCTCAAAAATCCGGTCCCGGCATGTTGATATACGAAGCCGGCATGGCTATAGGTGCCGTGGTGGCTTTATATGTGGTCTGTCGGATTGGTCACCGGATATTCCCGGACCTGAAGGCGCGGGCCGGCTATGCGATAATCGGGCATGTGCGTGAACTGTTGGCCGGAGTGGGCGTGGCTGCTGCGCTTTACGGTGTCGGTTTCCTGTTGCTGCTGCTGGCGGGTGGCGTCAGAGTGACGGGTATCAATGCAGCTTCCTCTTCCTTGGTACAGACATGGGTGTTCTTTTTCTTTGTGGCTCTCTTTGAGGAGACCGCATGCCGCGGCTTCCTGCTGGGGCGCATGATGGATGCGGGCGTCAACAAGTTTGTGGCCCTGTTCCTGTCGTCGGCCGTCTTTTCCTGCCTCCATCTCGCCAATCCCAACTTTGCCGCCGTGCCTTTCGTCAACCTGCTGCTGGCGGGCGTCCTGCTGGGCTCGGCGTATATCTACACGCGCAACTTGTGGTTTGCCATCATGCTCCACTGGTTCTGGAACTGGCTGCAAGGACCGGTCTTGGGCTTCGAGGTTAGCGGAAACCGTATCGGCGACAGCCTACTGACCTTGCAGACACCGGACGCACCGTTGCTCAACGGCGGTCCTTTCGGCTTTGAAGGTTCGTTGGTTTGTACGGTGTTGATGCTGGCAGGCATTTTCCTTGTCATGCGTTATTACGAGCAGCGAGGGAAGAACTGGTAAGTGGTGTATGATACATATCGTGTCAGTCTTTCAAGCAAGCCAGTGGTATTACTTTTACCCCGTCAGTTCGAGTATAAGCTATATTGCTACCTGTCAGAATAATCAAAAGATCGGGTTCCCGTAATGGAACTTGCTTTTCCGTCTTGTTGTATTCTTGAATAAGTCGTTTGATTTCAAGAAGATGTTTCGCTCCATCCTCTATTTCCCGGCTACCCAGTTTACATTCAATCAAAGCATACCGTTCATCTTCCAGATGCAATACAAGGTCGGCTTCCAAACCATAACGGTCACGGTAGTAAGATATGTGGCTGTTAAAATCAGCCGTATATGCTTTAAGGTCGCGTATGCACATCTGCTCAAAGATGAAGCCGAAAGTCTTAAGCTGTGTTTCCAATGCTTCCGCACTGGTGTTCATTGAGGCTACAGCAATGGAGGGATCAGTAAAACAGCGTTTAGGCGCACTTCGCAATGCCGTTTTACTGCGGATGGCAGGACACCAGGCATCTATGTCTTGAATAACAAACAATTTTTCTAACGCTTCCACATAATCATCGTACGTATCCATGGAAATTGTTATGTCACCGGATGCCGTAACATCGGCAAGAATGTTGGTTTTCTTTGCCAATGTACTGATATTCCTGGCGTACGATCTCATGATTTGCCTGGCTATTTTCGGATTACGCTGTTTCCCATCTATTTTGGTAATGTCATTTTCACAAACGCTGTTTACATAGTCTTTGGCTACAAGCATGGCGGATTTCTGACTCATTTGTAGTGTTGCCGGCCAACCTCCGCGACAAGCCACACGTATTAGTCCCGGTATATCCAATTTGCTTGAAGCACCATCTATATTATAATTCGGATTATCAAACAATTCTCGTATAGAGATTTCCCCTGAAGATTCCAACGACTCCCATAGGCTCATGGAATACATCTTCATCCGGGTAATTCGTCCCGTCCCCGTGTGCCTTATCTTGGTCTTATCCACAGCATTACTTCCAGTCAGAATGTATTGTCCCGGCACTCCATTAGCGTTGTCTACGGCTGTACGTACCGCATCCCATATAACCGGTGCATCCTGCCATTCATCTATCAGTTTTGGCTTTTCTCCTTTCAATAAAAGCGAGGGTTTGGTAGCCGCTGTAGCCAGGTATTCGTCAGCCATGTCCGGGTCTTGCAGCTTAATGGAACTTTTAGCGTGTTGCTCGGCTGTAGTCGTTTTTCCCGTCCATTTCGGACCTTCTATCAGAACTGCACCAAATGTTTCAAGCCTTTCTTGTAATATCTTATCTGCTACTCTATGTAAATACTTCATAATCTTAACATTTCAATGGTGCAAATATAATGTTTTTTATTTGTATAGGCAAATTGATCGGTGTTTTTGCGGTGTTTTAGTCGGTGTTTTTGCGGTGTTTTAATCGGTACTTTTGCGATAATCTACCCGAGATTGTATATTGTGGGAGTGTTTTGTTTTATGGCACCAAATGTTTTTGTATTTTTGCGTGGAAAATAGATTTATTAGCAAGAAGCCGGGACAGTAAAAGCATGTGTGTTGAATAAATGTACCTTATAATTATGAAAACAATCCTATTTCTAATGCTACTTTTATTGGGCGCGTGTACATCCATAAAGGAAGAAATGGCATTTCCGGATTTTGGTGAGGAAGAAGAATTAACGGGAGATACCCTTGCTTGCAGGGAAATCATAGCACCGGACTTCCTGTTGTTAAAAGGGAAATCATTGTTTGTGGCGAGCACAAGAAGTGATACCGTGTTGTGGAAATATGCCTTGCCCGATATGACACTGCAATGCCGCTGGGGAATAAGAGGACAAGGGAAAGATGAGTTCAGTCTGTTCCCGATGTTTTGTCGGAACTTCACCGATACACTATTCGTTTGGGGGTATACGCCTGTCACTATAAAAGGATTTATAGCGGACGAAGGACGCATGAAGCCAGCGCGTGAGTTCAAACTGCACCAATACGAGGGCTTCAACCAAATGCACATTCTGCATGATTCATTGTTGATTTATAGCACCATCCCTTCCGAGTTTGCTATTAAAAAGATAAATCTCAACACCGGAAATCAATGTGGACAGATTGACATAGAACAGGACGACCATCAAGAAACATTTTTTTATACCAATAGAGGAATAATGTCGGCTAATGAAGACTACATTGTGTATGCGTATTGTTATAAGAAGCAAATAGACATTTACCGGGTTTCAGACATGAAGTTGTGCAGGAGATTGGTAGACAGAGATGTAAGGACGGAAATACGCATAGGTAATTTGCAGGATACTAAATTCCGCTATGTGAATGTGTTGGCGGGGCGCAAATATATTTATGCCTTATATAAAGAGACGAATGAGGAATATTGTATGGAAGTTATTGATTATAAGGGCGAAAAAATGAGGAAATATCGTTTCGATATACCACCCCTCCTTTTCGATGTTGATGAGGAAAGCGGAGTCCTTTATGGGTTTAATGAAGATTTAGAAGATTATTTTTTTAGATATAATTTAGGGCAGTTGTAAGCGCCTTAGTCTTACAGGAAGATGACATGGAGGTATGGATGGAGCAGGTTACTTTTCCTGCTCCACCCCTCGCATTGTAAGATTGATGCGCTTGCGCTCAGTGTCGATGCTCAGCACACGGACCCGGACGTGCTGGTGGATGGACACCACTTCGCCTGGGTCGCTCACGTAGCGGTCGGCCAGCTGGGAGCGGTGTATCAGGCCGTTCTCCTTGATGCCGATGTCCACGAAAGCGCCGAAGTTGGTGATGTTGCCTACGATGCCGGGCAGCTCCATGCCTTCGCGCAGGTCGTCCATGGTGCGGACGTTCGGGTCGAATTCAAACACCTTGATGGGGCCGCGCGGGTCGCGTCCGGGCTTGTCCAGTTCCTGGAGGATATCCTTGAGGGTTGGCATGCCGACGGTGTCCGTCAGATAGCGTTCGGGGCGGATGCGCAGGCGTAGCTGTTTGTCGGCAATCAATTCATTGACAGTGCAGTTTAGGTCCTTGGCCATTTGTTCCACGATGCCGTAGCTTTCGGGGTGGACGGCCGTGTTGTCCAACGGGTTCTTGGCGTCGGGGATGCGCAGGAAGCCGGCGCACTGCTCAAAGGCCTTGGCGCCCATGCGGGGCACTTTCAGCAAGTCGCGGCGCGAGGCGAAGGGACCATGCTCGGCGCGGTAGTTGACGATATTCTGCGCCAGTTGGGGGCCGAGTCCCGATATGTACGTCAGCAGGTGGCTGCTGGCTGTGTTCAGGTTGACGCCCACGAGGTTCACGCAGCTCTCCACCGTTTGGTCGAGCGATTTCTTCAGCTTACTTTGGTCCACGTCATGCTGGTACTGGCCTACGCCGATGGATTTGGGATCTATTTTCACCAGTTCGGCCAGCGGATCCATGAGACGGCGGGCGATGGAGACGGCTCCGCGGACAGTGACGTCATAGTCAGGAAACTCCTCGCGAGCCAGCTTGGAAGCCGAATAGATGGAGGCGCCCTGCTCGCTTACGACGAACATTTGCAGGTCGCGGTCGAAGTTCAGGCGTTTCAGGAAGTCCTCCGTCTCACGACTGGCCGTGCCGTTGCCGATGGCAATGGCTTCGATGCGATAGGCTTCCACCATCTTCTTTATCTTCTGTGCCGCTTCCCGGGGCTTGCTGACGGGTGGGTGAGGGTAGATGTTCTCGTTGTGTAGTAGGTTGCCCTGCGCGTCGAGGCACACCACTTTACAGCCTGTGCGGAAACCGGGGTCGATGCCCATGACGCGCTTCTGTCCCAGCGGGGAGGCGAGGAGCAGCTGGCGCAGGTTGGCGGCAAAGACGCGGATGGCCTCGTCATCGGCCTGCTCCTTGCTCTTGGCGGCGAATTCGGTTTCAATGGAAGGTTTCAGCAGGCGTTTGTAGGCGTCCTGCACGGCTGAGGCTACATAGTCTCCGCAGGCGTTACCACTCCGCACATACCGGCGTTCGAGGCGTTCCAGGCAGGTGTCGTCCTCATCGGGGGCAATACTTACTTTGAGCACCCCTTCGGCTTCTGCACGGCGCATGGCCAGCAGGCGATGGGACGTGCAGCGCTTCAGGGGTGCGGACGTGTCGAAGTAGTCGCGGTAGTTGGCGGCCTCGGCCTCCTTACCCTTGACGACGCGGGCGGTGATGACGGCATGGCGGTCGAAGGCCGTGCGGACAATCTGCCGTGAGCGCTCGTCCTCGCTCACCTGCTCGGCGATGATGTCACACGCGCCCTTCAGGGCTTCCTCCACGCTCTTGACGTCACCCTTCACGTAGCGTTGTGCCCGGCGTTCGGGCGCTACGTCTTGTTGGAGCAGCAACAAGGTGGCCAGTGGCTTGAGCCCTTTCTGTCTGGCCGCTTCGGCGCGGGTCTTGCGCTTGGGGCGATAGGGCAGGTAGAGATCTTCCAGCTCGGTGTTGTCCCACGTGTCGGTGATGCGCTGCTTCAGTGCGTCGGTCAGCTTGCCCTGTGCCTCGATGGTGGTCAGGATGGTCTCCTTGCGGCGTTCGGTCTCCTTCAGCTTCTCGTAGCGTTCGCGGATGGCTTCTATCTGCACTTCGTCCAGGCCGCCGGTGGCTTCCTTGCGGTAGCGGCTGATAAAAGGTGTGGTAGCCCCGTCGTCCAGCAGGGCGAGGGTCTGGCGCACCTGCTTGTCAGTCAGGTCAAGCGGTGCGGCTATCAGGTGAGGGAACAGTTCGTTCATGTCAGTGCTTCTTTTATTTAAAGAAAAATCGCGCCAAAGATAATGCAAACGGGCTGAAATGCCAAGCGGAACGGTGCTTTTGGCGAAGTATTGCCTTAGAAGCGGCGGAAAATTGTGGCTTTCCCATGGATTTTCGTATATTTGCCGTCGACTCTAAATATATTTACGATAAACTGTAGCAAACCATGAGAAGAAAGTACATACTGTTCCTGATGTGCCTCTTGGCCTGTGCGACATGGGCGCAGGAACAACGGGAAGTGAAATTGAAGCTGGTGCAGACAAGCGATGTGCACGGCAATTATTATCCTTATGATTTCATCGGGAGACGCAGTGCGGCGGGCAGCCTTTCGCGCGTCTGCTCCTACGTGCGGCAGGAACGCGAGGCCTATGGCGACCGCCTGATGCTGCTGGACAACGGCGACATCCTGCAAGGTCAGCCCACGGCCTACTACTATAATTATATGGACACAACATCCGTGCATGTGTGTGCGGACATGATGAACTTCATGAACTACGACGCGGGCAACATGGGCAACCACGATGTGGAGACGGGTCGCACGGTGTTCGACCGCTGGGCGTCGGATTGTCGTTTCCCCATCCTCGGTGCCAATATCGTGAATACGGCTACAGGCAAACCGCACTTTAAGCCCTACGTCGTGTTGCGCCGTGGCGGTGTGAAGGTAGTGGTGCTGGGCCTGATAACGCCTGCCATCCCCGCCTGGCTGTCGGAAAACTTGTGGCGCGGTTTACGCTTTGACGACATGGAGGAGACAGCCCGCCGCTGGATGAAGGTGATCCGCGAGCAGGAGCAGCCTGACGTGGTAGTGGGGCTCTTTCACTCGGGGCGCAACGCCTACCTGATGAACGGCCGGTATAACGAGAACGCCTCGGCCGACGTGGCCCGCCACGTGCCGGGTTTCGACGTGGTGATGATGGGGCATGACCATATTCTGGCCTGCGAGAAGGTGGTGAACGTGGAGGGTGACTCTGTGCTCATCATCAATCCCGCCAACAATGCCTCGGTGGTGTCTGCCGTGGACGTGACGCTGACGTTGCGCGACGGCCGTGTGACGGAGAAGCAAGTCTCCGGCGAACTGGTGCGGATGGACGGCTATGAACCCGATGCCGCGTTTACGGCTCGCTTCGCCTCCCAGCGCAAGGCCGTAGAGCAGTTCGTCTCCAAGCGGATAGGACGTTTCACCGAAAGCGTCTCCACCCGTCCGGCCTACTTCGGCCCTTCGGCCTTCGTTGACCTTATTCATCAGCTTCAGCTGGCCATCAGCGGAGCCGACATCTCGCTGGCCGCCCCTCTGTCCTTTGACGCGGAGATACGGGCGGGCGACATCTTCGTGAGCGACATGTTCAACCTCTATAAGTATGAGAACATGCTTTATGTCATGAGCCTTTCGGGTAAGGAAATCCGCGGTGCCCTCGAAATGTCCTACGCTTTGTGGACCCATCGCATGACTTCGGCCGACGATCCGCTCCTCCTCTTGCGCGACCGTCCCCGACAGGGAGCTGCCGACCGCGCCGCTTTCCAAAATCCCAGCTACAACTTTGACTCGGCGGCGGGCATTCTTTATACGGTGGACGTGACGAAACCCGAAGGCCAAAAAGTGCGCATCATCAGCCTGGCGGACGGTACTCCTTTCGATGAAAATAAAATGTACAAGGTGGCTGTCAATTCCTACCGCGGCAATGGCGGTGGCGAGCTGTTGACCCGCGGGGCAGGCATCCCGCAGGACGAACTGGAGAAGCGTATCCTTTCGTCCACGGACAAGGACCTGCGCTACTACCTGATGCAGTACATCGAACGGCAGCAAACCATCACGCCCCGCGCTTTGAATCAGTGGCATTTCCTCCCCGAAGAGTGGACGGCTCCGGCTGCACGGCGCGACTATGAGCGGCTGTTTGGTGAATGAAAGCATTTGGTTGACGTGAAGGATGTATCTTTCACCGCATCCTCTTGTAACGCAATTGGTTATGTTCCCGTGAAGGCGTGAAGGATGTTTGGGGGAAAGTGATTACAAGGGAGGAGGGAAACAGCTTCTTTCACATCCTCAAGTGGCACTTTACGGCGCTCAAGTGGCACTTTACGACGCTCAAGTGGCACTTTATCTCCCTCAACTCTCACGCCACGCTTCGTGAGGGTGTCACGCCACGCTTCGTGATCACCTGACGCCCCGTGTCGTTACACCCTCACGACACGGGGCGTTCGTTTCCCTTCGATAATCCCGCTTTAGAAGTGTTGATTTGTAGCTTTAGCCGTTAGATTACACAGATTTATATTTTTATTCAAGTGGTATCTGTCACCCGGTAATCGAAGGGTCTCATGTGACACTTTCCCATGCGTTATGTGAGATGTTTCGACTGCGCTTCGTACCCACTCTTTACTCCCCCGTTATCGGGGGAGAACAACGCTCAACATGACAGTTACTTCTAATCTGTGGTGAAAAATGAACACACACATAAATTCGTCATTATATCATAGGATGCCGGAGCGGACTCTGCTCAGGGTCTCCGGTGTCATCAGCAGGTAGGAGGCGATGTGCGACAGGGGGGCCCGTTTGATGACCTCGGGCTGAGCCTGCATCAGGTGGATGTATCGTTCGCGTGCCGTTTCAAAACGCCAGGAGTCGGCTTTGACCTGCGATTGGATCAGGGAGTACTCCAGGGTTTTCCGGTAGAACATGTTCACCTCCCAGGATGCTTCCGCCAGTGCCGTCAGTCTGTTGTAGTTCAGCAGATAGGTCGTCCCGTCCTCCAAGGCTTCTATCAGCAGGCGGGTGGGCTCCTGCTTCAGCATGCTTTCGATGCACATGGCTATGCAGCCTTCGTAGGAGAAATGTTCGGTCACGTCTTTCCCGTTCTTATAATAGAATTGGCGTATCATGCCTTTGCCCACTATCAGAATATTATGGCTGATTTGATCTTCGTTAAGGAGGATTTCCCCTTTCTTGAAATCTTTCCTTTCCAGAATTTCTTCAATCAGCTTTCTGTCTTCGGGGTTCATGGCCGGATAGCGTGAGTTGACCGCGGCATTTATAGTTTCTTTTAATAAGGTATCCATCTTAATTCGTGTTTAGGTTTGTCATTCGTGGGACAAAGATACGCAAAAAAAGATTTTCTTCCCTTATTTTTGCAGGGGTTTATGATTTTGAAAGCTAATAGTTTAGGCGGGCAGGTTAAAAAACGATGAAAAAAATATGGCAGAAAGGTTTGCATAGTCCAAAACTTTCCCTACCTTTGCAGCGCATTTCCGAAAAATGCGAGTCACTGAGGAAGTTTGGGTGAGTGGCTGAAACCAGCAGTTTGCTAAACTGCCGTACGGGTTACCGTACCGGGGGTTCGAATCCCCCAGCTTCCGCAGCGTAATAAGCACCCTTAGCTCAGTTGGTAGAGCAACTGACTCTTAATCAGTGGGTCCAGGGTTCGAATCCCTGAGGGTGTACAAGATTTTAATGGTGGATTCGTCTAGCGGCTAGGACACATGCCTCTCACGCATGGAACACGAGTTCGATTCTCGTATCCACTACAAGTTGAAAAACAGGCGGCTGCGATTATATCTGCGGTCGCCTTTTTTGGTTGAATTCATTGTAAAATGTGACATTGTTATGGATTTCATCATCGATTTCGTCCTGCACATAGACCAGCACATGCTCAACATTGTGCAAGCTTATCACTTGTGGACCTATGCCATCCTTTTTCTTATTATCTTTTGTGAGACCGGTCTGGTAGTTACCCCTTTTCTGCCGGGAGACTCTTTGCTCTTCGTGGCAGGAGCCATCTGCGCACAGCCCGACATGCCGCTGGAGGTCAATATACTGGTACTTATCGTCTTTGTAGCGGCCGTTCTGGGAGATTCAAGCAACTATGCCATCGGTCATTTCTTCGGGAAAAAGCTGTTCAGTAATCCCAAGTCCAAAATATTCAAGCAGAGTCATCTGGATAAGACACATGAATTCTACAAAAAGTATGGCGGGAAAACGATTATCATAGCCCGTTTTGTCCCGATTGTGCGTACCTTTGCACCGTTCGTGGCGGGCATGGGCAAGATGCACTACTATTATTTCATGCTTTACAACGTGTCGGGCGGTTTGCTATGGGTAGCCTTGTTCTGCTATGCGGGCTACTTTTTCGGAGACCTGCCTTTCGTGCAGCAGAACCTGAAGTTGCTGGTGGTGGCCATCATAATCGTGTCCGTCTTGCCGGCCGTGGTGGAAGTGCTGCGGGTGCGGATTAAGAACGCAAGGAATAAACATCAAGATTGAACCCCAAACTTGAACTGATTGTGGACTGGCTGTATAATCTGTTTATAGAACCATCGGCCTTGCAGGCGGTGGTGATACTATCGCTCATCTGTGCCATTGGACTCGGGCTGGGCAAGATACGTGTAGGAGGCATATCGTTGGGTGTCACTTTTGTCTTTTTTATCGGCATATTGGCCGGACATCTGGGGTTGAAGATTGACCCTCAAATGCTGAACTATGCCGAGAGTTTCGGCCTGGTGATATTTGTATATGCCTTAGGGCTGCAGGTGGGCCCCGGCTTCTTCAGCTCTTTTCGCAATGAAGGCATTCGCCTTAACATGCTGGGCATCGGGGTCGTGCTGCTCGGGACCTTTATGGCGGTAGCAGGCAGTTGGCTGACAGGCATCTCCTTGCCCGACATGGCGGGCATCCTTTGCGGCGCCACCACCAACACGCCGGCCTTGGGAGCCGCCCAGCAGACGCTGAAGCAGATGGGTATGGACGCCAGCACACCGGCTTTGGGTTGTGCGGTCACTTATCCCTTAGGCGTGATAGGCGTCATACTGGCCATTCTGATTATCCGCAAGCTGATGGTAAAGGACAAAGACCTGGAAATATCGGAAAAGGAGAATGAGAACAAGACGTATATCGGTGCTTTCCAGGTGCATAATCCGGGTATCTTTGGCAAGAGCGTGAAGGAGATAGCGGACCTGAGCCATTCCAAGTTTGTGATTTCCCGTTTGTGGCGCGATGGAAAGGTTATCATCCCTACATCGGACAAGGTCGTGATGAAAGGCGACCGCCTGCTGGTCATTACTTCGGAAAAAGAGGCGGCTGCCATGACGGTGCTTTTCGGAGAACAGGAACATACGGACTGGAATAAGGAAAACATTGACTGGGATGCTATTGACAGCAAGCTGATTTCCCAGCGCATTGTGGTGACCCGCCCTGAGCTGAACGGCAAGAAGCTGGGTTCCCTCCACCTGCGTAATCATTATGGCATCAACATTACGCGTGTCTATCGAAGCGGAGTGCAGCTGTTGGCTACAGCCGGCCTTACCTTGCAGTTGGGCGACCGCCTGACAATCGTCGGCGAGGCGGCGGCCGTGCACAATGTGGAGAAGGTGTTGGGCAATGCCATCAAGAGCCTGAAAGAACCCAACCTGGTGGCTGTGTTTATCGGTGTTGTGTTGGGACTTATTCTGGGCGCTATCCCCATTTCCATTCCGGGCATCAGTGCGCCGGTGAAGTTGGGATTGGCCGGTGGTCCCATCATTGTCGGCATCCTGATAGGCACGTTCGGCCCGCGCCTGCACATGGTGACTTATACCACTCGCAGCGCCAATCTGATGCTCCGCGCTTTGGGCCTCTCTTTGTATCTGGCCTGCCTGGGGCTTGACGCGGGCGAGCATTTCTTTGAGACGGTCATTCGCCCCGAAGGATTGTTGTGGATCGGAGTGGGGTTTATATTGACTTTGGTGCCGGTGCTGATTATGGGCGTGGTGGCGTTCAAGTGGATGAAGGTGGATTTCGGCTCTGTGATCGGTATGCTCTGTGGCAGCATGGCCAACCCGATGGCATTGAATTATGCCAGTGATACCATTCCGGGAGATAATCCGTCCGTATCCTATGCCACGGTCTATCCGCTTTGCATGTTCTTGCGGGTTATCATTGTCCAGGTGCTGCTGATGTTCCTGCTGGGGTGATGTGAGACACAGAATAAAGAAAAACGTATTAATAATGATAAAGTCATGGGAAACATTACTGCTGAAAGTATTATAAGTGATCTGCGCTATTTGCAGTTATTGTCGCGCAGCTTTCCGACAATAGCTGACGCCAGTACCGAGATTATCAACCTGGAGGCTATTCTGAACCTTCCGAAGGGGACGGAGCACTTCCTGACCGATATACATGGGGAGTATGAAGCTTTCCAGCATGTGTTGAAGAATGCCTCGGGAGCGGTAAAGCGCAAGGTGAACGAAATCTTCGGCCATACGTTGCGCGAGAGCGAGAAGAAGGAGCTCTGTACCCTGATTTATTATCCGGAGGAGAAGTTGCGGCTGATCAAAGAGCATGAGAAAGAGCTCGACGACTGGTATCTGATTACGCTGAACCAGTTGGTCAAGGTCTGCCAGAACGTGTCTTCTAAATATACCCGTTCCAAAGTGCGGAAGGCGTTGCCGAAGGATTTCTCTTATATCATCCAGGAGCTGTTGCACGAGTCTACCATCGACCCCAACAAGCATGCGTATATCAATGTCATCATCAGCACCATCATTTCCACCAAGCGCTCCGATGACTTTATCATAGCCATGTGCAACTTAATCCAGCGCCTGACCATTGACTCCCTGCACATCGTAGGTGACATCTATGACCGTGGACCGGGGGCGCACATCATCATGGATACGCTCTGCGATTATCACAACTTCGATATCCAATGGGGCAATCACGACCTCTTGTGGATGGGTGCCGCTTCGGGGAACGATGCCTGTATGGCCAACGTCATCCGGATGTCGATGCGTTACGCCAACCTGGCTACCCTGGAGGACGGTTACGGCATCAACCTGCTGCCGCTTGCCACGTTTGCGATGGATGTGTATGGCGACGATCCGTGTAGTATCTTCAGTCCTAAGATGAATTTTGCGGACGGGCGCTATAACGAAAAGACGCTGCGGCTCATCACGCAGATGCACAAGGCTATCACTGTTATTCAGCTGAAACTGGAGGCTGCCATCATCGACCGCCGCCCGGAACTGGGCATGGGCAGTCGGAAGCAGTTGCATCTTATCGACTTCGAGCGCGGTGTCTTTGTGTACGAGGGCAAGGAGTATGAGCTTCGTGACACGAACTTCCCGACCATCGATCCTGCCGACCCTTACAGGCTGACGGAGGAGGAGCATGACCTGATGGAGAAACTCCACGCTTCCTTCATGAACAGCGAGAAACTGAAGAAACACATGCGTTGCCTGTTCACCTATGGCGGCATGTACCTGGTGTGCAACAGCAACTTGCTCTATCATGCCTCGGTACCCCTGAATGCCGACGGAAGCTTCAAGCATGTGACCATCAACGGAAAGGAATATTGGGGCGAGAAACTGTTGAAGAAGGTGGACCAGTTGGTACGCACCGCCTACTTCGCTGAAGACGGTTCGGAAGACAAGGCTTTTGCACTCGATTACATGTGGTATTTGTGGTGCGGTCCGGATGCTCCCTCGTTCGATAAGGACAAGATGGCTACATTCGAACGCTATTTTGTGGCCGACAAGGCATTGCATAAGGAGACCAAAGGCTATTATTACACGTTGAGAAACGAAGTGGAGGTCTGCAACAATATCTTGAAGGAATTCGGTGTGGAGCCGGGACCTCATGCCCACATCATTAATGGGCATGTGCCTGTAAAGACCATCAAGGGCGAACAGCCCATCAAGGCCGAAGGCAAGCTGCTGGTGATCGACGGCGGATTCTCGAAAGCCTATCAGCCGGAGACGGGCATTGCGGGTTACACCTTGGTCTACCACTCCCATGGCCTGCAACTCGTGCAGCATGAACCTTTCCAAAGCCGCCAGAAGGCCATCGAGGAAGGACAGGACATCAAGTCTACCACTTTTATTGTGGAGTTCAACTCTCAGCGGATGATGGTGAAAGATACGGATAAGGGCATCGAGTTGCGTACGCAGATTGAGGATTTGAAGAAACTGCTGGTGGCCTATCGCACAGGCCTGATCAAGGAACGGGTATAGTCTCAGTTGAACAATACGATGCCACCTTCTATAATCCATCCTTTGTCGTAATTGCGGCTTTCCGTATAAAGCCTGTCCCAGCTATAGCCGCCTGTCACAAAGACACCCATCCTTTCGCTTAAGCGGTATTCCAGGTTGACGCGCGGCTGAAGCGCGTATAAGCGACGGGGACAGCCATTATCCTTGTTTCGGAAGGTCTCGATATGCTGATAGCCCAGGTCTCCGCTGACGTACAGCGATTTGTAGAGAGGCAGCTCCAGACCGGCGCGATAGAACACGGAGCCCGAAAACCGGTCACTGAAAGAGTAGTAGGGCATGCCTGTTCCCAGGATGGTATAGAACAGTTTGTTCTTGAAGCGGGCCGCTACATTCACTTTCGTGTGGCTTCCGCCGTACACCATCAGTTGCACCCGCGTGTGCGGATTGGCATTTACCAGTCCTATCTGAAGTCCGTCGAAGTTTTCCTTGTAGTAGTTGAACAATCCGATTTGCACCCCTTTCGCTTTTTTCGCCATGTTCAGCAATCCGATTTGCGCTCCCCGTAGTTCATTCCCGGCCACGTTCCCTATGACAGCCGTTTGCAGGCCGTGCATGTCTGTGGCGGTGATGTTGGCTATTCCGCTTGCCTGCCAGCCGGTCATGCGTCCTCCCGTCACGTTCAGTATTCCCGCCAGGGCAGTCCCTTTATAGTTTTCTCCCATTACATTAGCCATGCCCGCCATGTGAAGGCCTGCGCCGTCTTTGCTCGCAAAGTTGAGCAGCCCTGCGAAGGTAACTCCTTTGAGACTGTCCCCCAAGATGTTGCACAGGCCCGATGCAAGCAGGCCGTGGCTTTGGTTGCCGTGTATGCCCACCAGTCCGGAGAGGGAGATGCCTCGGGCGCAGTTTCCGTTGATGTTGGTGATGCCCGCCACTTGTATTCCCCGCATGGTTCCTCCCGCCATGTTCGAGAAGCCGGACAGTTGCAGGCCGCAGACGTCATGCCGCGTACGGCTTCCGAAGACGTTTATTCCCGCCCCGCTCAGGTTGTTCATGGACGAGAACAGACCGATGTTAAGGAGCGTGCTTCCCGTGCTGTCATTGGGTTGCGTCGATATCCGTTTCCACAGAGACAGATTGATGCCTGCCGGCTTGCGGATGTTGGGCGTGGATGGCTGAGGCTGCGCAAAAAGAGTCCCTGCCGTGAGCAGGGACATAAACAGGGTGGTAAGGTAAGTCTTCTTCATCCTTTGGCTTCCTGATATAAGAAACGTTTGATGGACTTCTTTGGCGTCTTCTCAAACTCTTCCGGGTAGATTTTCATTTTATGTATCTGGCTGTAGGCCGGCAGTTCGGTGTTCAGAGCCACACGGTTTTCTTCCATCACCCGCTCGATGTCTTCGCTGGTCAAGCCGTGGGCAAAGGCATCGTCAAAGTCCGGATAAACCAGGCCCACCAACCGTTCGTTCTGTTGCACGATGATGCTTTCGGCCACGTAAGGCATGTTGTTCAGCTTGTCTTCGATTTCTTCGGGATAGATGTTCTGTCCGCTGGGTCCCAGGAGCATGTTCTTGCTGCGTCCCTTGATGGTCACGTTGCCTTCGCGGTCCATCAGCGCCAGGTCGCCCGTATGTAGCCAGCCCTCCGGTTCCAGCACCTCCCGGGTGGCCTCCTCGTTCTTGTAGTAGCCCAGCATCACATTGGGCCCGCGGCAAACGATTTCGCCGGGAATGTTTTCCGGATCGGGAGAGGCGATCTTGACCTCCATGCGCGGGGCGGCTTTTCCGCACGAACCCATCTTGAACCTCTTCCAGTCCTCGTAACAGATGATGGGGCCGCATTCCGTCATGCCGTAGCCCACGGTGTAGGGGAAGTCTATCATCCGGAGGAATTGCTCCACGTCGTGGTTCAAGGCGGCTCCGCCGATGATGATTTCATCAAAGTTTCCGCCGAAGGCCTGTACCACCTGTTCCCGCACGGTCGCCTTGATTTTGTCATTGACGAAAGGCACCTTCAGCAGCAGCTTCATGGTCGGCGTCTCCAGCTTGGGCAGTACGTTCTTCTTGATGATTTTCTCGATGATGAGCGGCACGGCGATGACGATGCGCGGCTTCACCTCGGCAAAAGCCTGGAAAATGATTTTCGGACTCGGCATGCGCGTCAGGTAATAGATGTGGCAACCCGCCGCGAACTCATAGAGGAATTCAAAAGCCAGTCCGTACATGTGGGCCATGGGGAGCATGGACACCACCTTGTCGCCACATTTCAGCGGCAGCACTTCGAAGGCGAAGGCGGTATTGGACCACAGGCTGCGGTAGGGCAGCATCACACCCTTGGAGTAGCTGGTGGTGCCCGATGTGTAGTTGATGACAGCCAGTTCTTCCGGCTGGTCCTTATGGTAGGAGATGTGTTCCTTGCGGAAGTTCTTGGGATATTTCCTGCCGAAGAGCTCATTAAGGTGCTCGCGGGCGTAATCCACCTTCTCGCTTCGGGAGACAAGGATGGAGAAGTCCGTCATCAGGAAGATGCCCTCCAGCAGCGGCATGGCGTTCTCGTTCAGGTTTTCCCAGGCCATGTCGCCCACAAAGAGCAGTTTGGCTTCGGAGTGATTCACGATGTTGTGTATGTTGTCCGCCTTGAATTCGTGCAGGATGGGGACGATGACCGCTCCGTAGGTCAGTGTGGCCAGGAAAGTCACCCCCCAGTGTGAGCTGTTGCGGCCGCAGACGGCTATCTTGTCGCCTTTGCGGATGCCGCTTGCCTCAAAGATGATGTGCAGTTTCTCTATTTTTCGAGCGACGTCTTTGTATTGTAGCGTAGCTCCCTTGTAGTCTGTCAGGGCATCCAGATCCCAGTTTTCCTTGATGCTCTTCTCAATGTATGCGATAAAACTTTGTTCCATAAACATTGCACATTATTGGTTGATTTGTGCAAATATAGCTCTTTCTCTATAGAACACAAACGAATTGGTCAATTTTTCTTCCTCAGACGGTAAGCTTTGCCTCGGTCAGGCATGCGATACTTCAGAAATCGGCATCAGAAACGACCTCCACAGTCTCTCCCGTGACGGGATGGACGAAGCGCAGCGAGCGGGCGTGCAGGCAGAGGCGGCCGGCGGGTGTGCCATAGAGCGGGTCGCCCACGATGGGGCAGCCGAGGCCTTCGGCATGGGCGGCGTGTACGCGGAGCTGGTGCGTGCGTCCCGTCAGCGGACGAAACCGGACGAGCGTGCGACCCTTGCGATGCTCCAGCACCTCATAGAGCGTTTGCGCCGGTTTGGCATGAGGGGCGCGTACCTCCTGATAAGGCCGGTGATGGGGGCTGGGGCCTATGGGCAGATCGATGAGGCCGCTCTCCGGAGTGACGTTTCCCTCCAGCAAGGCGATGTACTCCTTCTCCATGGCGCGTGTCTCGAAGAGCGCTTGCAGGCGGCGGTGCACGTCGGCGGTCTTGGCGATGAGCATCAGGCCCGAAGTGTCCATGTCTAAGCGGTGTACCACGAGCGGCCCTTCAGCCCCGGGCAGGCGGTTGCGCATCAGGCTGAGCACCGAGGGCGCGTCCGTCTCCTTGCCCGGCACGGCCAGCAGCCCGGCAGGCTTGTCCACCGCCAGCAGCCACTCGTCTTCGTAGACCGTGCGCAGCCGTTCGGCGGGCGCGGTGTTCATCTTTTCTTTCAGCGGATTGTCGTCCACGTCGAGGCCTTGGAGCATGTGTTTCAGGATGGGGCCGCACTTGCCCGTGCAGGCGGGGTAGAAGTGCCCGTGTTCGCGGATTTCGTTCTTGGGCGAGCGTCCCCACCAGAACTCGGCCATGCAGAGGGGCTTCCACTTGTGCAGGTAGGCCTGCTGCAGCAGCTTGGGCGCGGCACACTCACCGGCACCGGCCGGCGGAGTGCCCTGGCGCGTAGGGGCAAAGATGGCGCAGAGATCCTTCGCCTCACCGCGGGCGTTGAGCATCCTGAAGTGCCAGAAGAGGCGCATCTGCAGGGTGGCGGAGCGGCGGTGGCGCTCGGCTTTCAGTTCGCGGATGGGAGTTTGCTGGCGGTCGAGGGCGGCTTGCGCCTCGGCCTCGCGAGCCTGCCAGGCACGTTCGGCACGCTTGTATTCAGCCTTCTGATACTGGCTTTCGCGCGTTAGGGCCGCTTCCTCGTCGGGTGTCAGGTCGGGAGACCGGCGGCGTTCCTGCCGGCGGGCGCGGGCTTCCTTCATCCGGTGTCGCATGTCGTCCAGTGCTTCAGCGGCTTGGCGCCTCACGTCGTCCAGAGCGGCCTGTGCCCCGTGCAGCTCTTCATCGGCCTCAAGGTTGGCAATGCGGCGGTTCAAGGCAGAGATGTGTTCTTCCTCCTGTCGGAAGAAGCCGTCGGGGCGGAGCAGGTCGTAGACGGGAGGCACAAAGAAAGGCAGCCGGTTCTGTCCGGCCAGGATGCCCGAGAAAGCGGCCAGATAGCCCAGCTCCCCCTCACGGGTGCGCACCACCAGTACGCCAAACATTTTGCCCCGTTCCAGTTCCTCGTGCCATTGCGTCTGCGTCTTCAGGTACTGCTGCACCTCCTGTGCGGCCAGCAGGCAGAGTGGGTGAGGCGTGTAGGCAAAGGGGTAAGTGAACCGTGCCGGCGGCTCGATGCCCTCGGTAGGCGAGGCGAAAGGATGGAACATCTCCCTCCCGTCACCGTAGGCGCATGCAGTGGCTTTCTTCAGCCCCGCCGCATGTTTCTTCTTCTTTTCCCATGCCCCCTTGCGTGCCTCGTAGGCATCGCGCCTGCGTTCCAGATAGTTGTCGGCCATAAACAGATAATAGATGCTTGAAAAAATGGGGAAAAAAGCAAGCGGGTGTGTCAAAACTCAAAATGCTTATCATTCTGTCATGTTGAGCGAAGCAAAGCGTAGTCGAAACATCTCACATAAGTTTACGTGAGCCCCTTCGACTTCGCTCAGGGTGACAGAATGTAATTCCGTATTTGTTTTTGATACACCCTCTTGAAGGAGTTATTTTTCTTTCATAACAAGATTCCTTCATTCATGACGTTGATGGAGAAAGGGGTTGTGATAGCAGGTCGATATCGCTATTGGGGCGTGCTTCTCCGCGTGCCTCCGAGCCGTAGAGTATGGTCTGTGCTTCGGGAGCGATGCGATGCATGGTTTCCCGGATGCGTTCTATTATTTCCGGACGTTTCATACGCTTGTCTTTTTTTGTTGATTGGTTCCGGCAGCGAAGGTAGTGAAAACCATTGAAAAAAGCAAGCCACACGGCCCGAAGGCCGCATGGCTTGACAAACAAACAAAACAAACAAAGTGCTTCATCGATGCTGACAAAGCACACCGCCAGCTACTTCACTAAGTTATGCAGGCGGGGTTATACGCCTCGCGGCGTTTTTTCCTATTTATCTCTCATCCTTTACCGGACGGACATATCCCCTATTGTCGTCGTTATTAGGAATGGCTCCTAACGTCATATTATCCGGATTCAGACGGAAACCAAGAGTACGGTCGGTATATGGTTCTTTTCCCCCTCGGCTGAATTTGGTCATGGTTAGATAGTATGGGTACATGGTATCGTTACTTAACCCTCTTTCACTATATATTGATTTCACCCATGCGCTTTCCGGCAAGCGAGTCGCCATGATAAGTAGCTCTCGGAGGTTGGGAGTGCGATAGCCGCCAAGAGGGTTTTGTTGCTGGAAATAGATCCATTGTTCATCATTCCAATTTTCGTCATAAAATAGCCCCCAATCATGAGTCCAATTACAGTATGGTACAGGGAAAATATTCCCTTCTCCCTCTGCCGATACCCTGAACTTGGCATACGGCCTGTTCTGAGGACTCTCGTCATCGTGGGCACCCAGCGATGAACCGGCTTCGAAGCTGGTGCGGCGGGCTTTCTCATTCAGGTTGCTGCAGTCGATGAGATAAGTTCCGTCGGCCTCTGCATCTTCTGGTTCCAACTTCTGTATTAACGCTGTCGGCTCTTGGTCTATATGAGTGATCTCAATGCCAACGTTGCGGAGGCAGCGATAGGGGAACCTCCCGTCCATAATATAGTATGCAGTTCCCTTTTGATAAGCATTACCATAACTGCCAAGAGCCGCACACTCCTCCGACCAGTACACCCAAGGTCCACTTTCCTTGTCATTATAAGAACTGGACGTATAGATATAGTGTCCTTTCTTGAGCTTGGTGGGATCGTCGGGATAGAGGTGTGCGTCCGAGTCGAGCGCAGGCTCTCCGATATACAGGTCTACAAGTTGGTCTTTGGCGGCAAGATACCAGCGGATTTCATCGAAGTCCACGATGTCATCGCCGTCGAGGTCGCGGTTGCGGAGCAGGGTGGCGTGTAAGGCATCCTGATAGCCTTCTTTTAGCATATAGTGCTCGTCGGGGTCGTTAAAGCTCACATGAAGCACATCAGACCAACGGAGGATTTTAGGGTTATTGTCATAGTTCATACCCAACAGGCATTGTATCGTGTTCAGGCGACCATTGCTGGTAGAAGTTCCATTATTCACATCGCCGGGGGCAAGAAGGTCGCCGTTCAGGATGCTTTCCGTACCCCAAGCGGATTTCAGTCCTTTGCCTGTGTCGTACACGGTGCGGATGGGGTTCTGCCGGAAGCTCTTTACGGCTTCCACGATGCTGGAGTTGCCGTCGGGGCTGTATTGAGAGTTTTCACTGTTTACAAAGTACATCAGGCGGTCTTCAGCGTCTACATACAGGTTCCATTGAGATAATATGTCATATCCTGTTTGGGGGTGGGTGGCGTACACATATTCGTCCACAAAGGCGGTGATGGCGACTTCACCACTGGTTTGACCATTGTTGTATTCTTGCTTTAACCGTTTCAGCAGGCCGTGGATGTCGTACATCCGGGCGGCTTCAGTTTGGCTGCTTGCATGATCGGAATGGTATTGACTGTTTGGGCTATAGTAGGGCGAGGCTTCTCCTCCTCCCTCTGTTCCTCCGTTATAGTTCTTGTCGCCGGGATATTTTACATATACATTATCAGCTTCTCCGTAATCGCTGTTGATGGCAAACTTTATCCATTTGTAGTCATAAAGGTTTGCTCCGGTACCCGGAACGGGCATATTACTCAGGTTATCATAGTTGCTTATATTGTAGATACCCTGCGTAAAGGGAGTCTGTACGCCCCAGGTAAGCCGAGGAACCATGCTGCGGTCGATGGTAATGAGCTGACGGTCGTAGTGTGCATCCATTGTATAGACGCCTTCCGATGCGAATATGACGTCGGCCTCGTAGCCGGGGCGGGGTTCTTCGCGTTGGTCTCCGTCGTTGGTCACTTCCACTACCACGTTGTCCAGGCCGCGAAGGCTGACGTTGTAAGTGTAATGCGTGTTGCGCAGGGTGCGGTAATCGTCGGGATTTCCATCGGCATAGCCGAGGTGTACGGTGAGGGTCACATCGGCATTGACGGTGTAATCGGTGAGATATGTAATGCCATTGTCCGTAGTACCTGCGGGGATGGTATAAGACAGCGTGCCGGTCATCTCCACGTAGGCGGCATGGTCGGCCGCATAGGTGAAGTCACCTTTCTCATACTCCTGTCCGGGCTTGTCGGGATAGCTTTCGTTGTCGTTTATGACTTCCCGTTTTTCGCGCAGGGCATAGGCTTCTTGGGGGGTAAGCTCACTTGCACTGATTGCTTGTTTGGGTTGCAGGCGGCTTTCCGGCATATAGAAAGTGAAGCCGCAGGAAGTCAGGCGGGATTGGTTTTGGGTGTCTCGTTCTTCCAGTTCGAAGGAAGTGGCGTCGGTGTTGAAATAATCGTCATCTCCTTTAGTGTCTGCTATATGTTGTGTCGGATCGTCGGCTTGCAGCAGGGGCGTTTGCTTGGGGACGTTGACCACACGCCATGTGCGTGGCTTGAAGTCGAGTTCCTCCCATTTGGTTCGGTCGGGTCTCACGATGAATGTCACCTTGGCATCCATGCGGCGGGGGGAGAGGAGACAGTAGATTGGTTCCTGCCCGATATCGTCCGGGATGGTAATGGAGGTGCTTTCCGGTGTTGTCAGTTTGTTGCCTTGGGCGTCTGTCTCATAGCCATAGCCTGTCATGAAGAACTGAGTGGAGCGTTCGTAATTTTCGTTTTCCAACGTGGCTTCATACGCTTTCAGATCATTCAGTGTCTGGATGCTTTCCATGTCTGTTGCCGACACATTGTAGTCAGTGTACACACCGTCAGTGGTAAGGTTGGCTATGCACACCACCGTCGCGTTGTTCAGCGAGGTGGTACTTACACTGACGCTGCCTTGTTGGTCGTTGCTGTTCGGCGTGAAAGCAATATTCATCCCGTCGAAGAACTCGCCGTAGTGCTTGTTCCCGTCCGCGTCGAAGATAAAGACATAGATGTTGTACACGCGGCCTTCGAAGGTTTCGTTTTGTGCGGCGCGTGTCTCTATGCGGTTGCTTTCGGCCTGGAAGTTGAGGTTGAAGGTGACGGGCACGCCTTCGCGCACGGGTTGGCGGTTGCCCGACATCCATTCTTCGTCGGCACACGAGGCGACGGTTGCGGCCGCGGTGGCGCACAACAGCCAGGCAGGCAGCGCTTGTTTCAGTCTTTTCAGTATGGTTGTCATAAGCATGGTCTTGTTATCGTTAGTTTGGATATTAGTCGAACGAGGGTACATTAATGGTTGCCGTGCCCCAACCTTCCACCGCAAAGTCCAGCGTGAAATTGCTGTCAGTGTGGAGCAGTGCCCGAATGGTGACCTCGGTGTTTCGCGCGATGTAACTGAGCGGATTCGAGCCGGTGAAGAATTGGTTCCGGTCATAGGTGGCGTTAGGCGTACGGAAGCCGATGGTGTAGGGAGAATCGGTTCCACTTGTCCAGGCGTATGAGGGATAGATATAGAGCACGAGGACACGTGTCGCGCCGCCCTCTATCTCAATTCCCAAATGTTGGCTTGTATCATCTTGGCTGCCGTATTGTATGTCATCATACGTGATGCCGTCAGGCACATCAGAGGGAGTTGTCTGCGGAAACAGATAGAAGCGGTCGGCCATGAAAGTACCGAAGCTCATTTCGTTAACGGTAATTGGACGGGTCAGCTCGTTTACCATCTCTATCCTCAGCTTGGCCACGCAGCGTATCAGCGAGAGAGATGCCGTGTTTTCGCCTGTTTGGATGTCTACTTCGCCTTGGTATGCACTCATGGGCAGGGCATCATCGGTATTGTCCAGTTGGGAGTAGCGTTTGGGGAAATGCGTACGGCTATCGTCTGTTATTACCATATCGGGAGCAAAATTGCCGGCATTGCTATAGTTCTGTCCGATGGAGCCTTCGTTGGCCACCAGGTAGATGTTTACCTTTCCCACGGGCAGGCCGTTGACGGTGTGGGTATAGCTGCCCGATGTCGCCGCAAGCTCCTCTGCTGTGAATGTCTCGTTTTTCAGTATGCTGCCGTTCTCTGAGAAGACGAGTACGCGCAGTGTCCGGATGCGGTTCTCGAAGGCGGCGTATTCTTCGTCGGTGACGTTCTCGACACGGGTGGTGGCAGGAGCTTCTATACGCAGGGACAATGAAGCGGTTCCTTCCGCCGAAGGCAGCAGGGGCTCGCTTGGACTGTCGCATGAGGCGGCGGCCAGCGTCAGGAGCACCGTGGCGCACAAGGTCAGGAACGGGCGGACGGTGAATTTCTTGTCGGAATGCAGGTTGATGTTCATATCGTTGAGAGTTATGGTTTAGTGGGCTTCCAGCTCACATCTGCGTTTTCTTTTGTCCAGTCTTGTATCGTCACGGTGAGGATGAGCGAGGCGTTGCGCAGGTCGAGCGTGTAGACGTAGCTTTGCCCCGCTGTCCAACCGGTGATGCTGTTTTCGATAAGTAAGTCTGCGGTCTTGGTTCGGTCGTCCGCTTCCCCCTCGTATCGATAGCTGATGGAGAGTTGTTGCTTGTCGGCTTCCAGCGTCTGCGGCAGGATGAGCAGGTCACCCAGCAGGTCGGTGATTGTCTCTTCGTTGGTGTTTTCTATCGTTAAGTTTGTAGCGGAAAAGATGCCGTCGTTGGTTGTTGTGGCCTCTTCAGATGTCCATTGGGCAGCTCCTGAAGGAAGCTGGCGTGAGAAGTCTCCTTTGTATCCCACACCGTTTATCTTAAAAGAGGTGATGATGACTTCGCTGCCTTGGGTCTTGGCTTGGAACTTCACTCGCGCCAGCTCATGCTCGAACTTCATCGCCACCGTCGGAGCAGCAGTCCCCGACAAGCCCGTCGCCTCCGCCGTCATCAGATCCACAGCCTCCGCTCCCGTCTTGGAGCAGTCGAAATCGGTGACGGTGACGGTGCCTTGGGCGTCGACTTCGGCCTTGGCGTCGGACGGGTACACTCCGTAGAAATTGTACGTCATTCCCGCTATCCAATATTGGTAGCCGCCTTCGTAGGTCCAGGCACCGTTGTTTTCCGTGACGGTCTGGTCGTCGAAGACGTTGCGGTCGATGTCACTGCCCTGGCCGTACCAGCCCCATACGCTGAAGCTGGAGCCGGCGGGGAAGTTTGCGCCGTCCACCGCCGTGCGCGTTTCCGCCGCGGGCGTGAAGGTAATGGCACCGGCGTCCGTGTCGGGGGCGTCGCCAAGGGTGTCGGTGCACGAGGCGGCCGGCAGGAGGATGAGGAGGAGGGCCGAGGCCCGGAGTAGCATGGCTGGGATGCGTTTCATGTCGTTGCTGTTGGTTTTGGGTTACTGTATGTTTCGGTTTGGTCCGGAGGCGTCGTTCCGTTGGGGTCGCCACG
>CALUFR010000016.1 GCA_944319875.1 uncultured Bacteroides sp. | reverse complement strand
TTCGGTCACCCAAGTCGGGTCGCCTGCAAAGATATCATTGTAAGACTGCATGCGCAGGTGGCGAACCATACGCAGTTTGATGACAAACTGGTCGATAAGCTCCTGGGCGAAAGTCTCGTCGATATGTTCGTGAGCCAAGTCATATTCAATGAAGATATCCAGGAAAGACGATACGTTGCCCAGCGACATGGCTGCTCCGTCCTGTTCTTTCACGGCAGCCAGGTAGGCCATGTACACCCACTGTACGGCTTCATGTGCCGAAGTGGCGGGACGGCTCAGGTCGAGGCCGTAATATTCACCCAACACCTTGATTTCTTTCAGCGCCTTGATTTGTTCGGCCACTTCTTCGCGCAGGCGGATGCGTGCGTCGGTCATGGGTCCTGTTAGGTTTCGCTTGTCCTCTTCTTTGGCCTCAATCAGTCGGTCGATGCCGTAGAGAGCCAGTCGGCGGTAGTCGCCGATGATGCGTCCGCGCGCATAGTTGTCGGGCAGTCCGGTGAGGAAGCCCAGCGAGCGGAAGGAACGTATCTCGTCGGTATAAGCGTCGAACACACCGTCGTTGTGTGTCTTGCGGTAGTGCGTGAAGATGTCTTTCACTTTGTCGTCCACCTCCAGACCGTTCTCGCGGCAAGCCTTGGCCACGACGTTGATGCCGCCGAAAGGCTTGATGGCGCGTTTCAGCAGTTCGTCGGTCTGCAAGCCGACAATCAGTTCATTCTCTTTGTCGATATAGCCGGCCTGGTGGGACGTGATGGTGGATACTGTGGTATTCTCCAGGGAGCGGACACCGTTGTTGTTTCTCTCTTCCTCGAGCGCTTTCAGACAGATGTCCCAAATGCGTTTGGTACGTTCCGTTGGTCCTTGCAGGAAAGAGGCATCCCCTGTGTAGGGGGCGATGTTCTTGCTGACAAAGTCAGTCACGTTGATTTCTTTGCTCCAAAGCCCGTCAATGAAGATCTTGTTCAATTCCATAATTCATGTGGTTTTTGATGGGTTATTAAGAATACCAATTCTCTTTGAGCGTGCAAAAATACGCTAAATATTTCATATATATGGCATCTTTATGCATATTTTTATGCTGAACAACATAAAAATGACTATTGTAGGTATTCAAACAGTTTCTCCACGGATGTCACAGAACATCTATCTGTCTTTTCTTTCTAAATTCATGATTACTAATCGAATATATTTGTTACCTTTGCATTGAGCAAAAATACTTAGTTCACTGAGTAAAATGTAACGGTATGTATAAACGAGCGGAGTATCAGGTGATTACAGACAGGATGAAAGAGCCACGGAAGTTCATCCAAGTGGTGATGGGAGACGCAAGATACAAACTTTAGAGCAGCCAACAAACACTGACCTTATAAAACTTAACTTAGATATCCATTAATAAAAAAACAGTTGATAATAATGATAGCAAAACTCAAGGAACTAATGTCTCTGAATGCTGAAATGAGCGCGGCAGAGATAGAGTCACGATTTGCTCAAATAGCTAAATTGCTGTTTGAAAATTTTGCGATACAAAAGGGAGGAAAAATCTATCTTTTCAAAGAGATTGAATTTTATTTCTATAACAAGCATCATCGTGATATCATTACTCATCCTCGTTTTTCTGATTCTTTATGTTGGTATGTGAATGATTTTGGAGGGATAGATCTGAATTTCCCAAGTGAGATTTGTAAAAAGGATGGGACAGACACTAATGGGAAAAAGGCAAAGAAGTATATATTGAATGACAATTCTTGCTTTGGAGGTATTCTAATCCGTCAATTAATCAGCGAGGATAAAAACGAAAAATTAGAAGGACCATGGGCATGCGCTGAGCTGTTCAGACTTCATCGTGCGATTGAACAGGACTATGATTTCCCTTCTCTTGTAGAGCACAATAACGGTATGGTTGGGTATATCTGTAAACCTAGATTGAATCTTCTAACCGGGAAGCAGACTATTAAAAGGAAAGTGAATTACATACTTGGAGAATATCAATCGCATCCGGATCAGGAGGAATTATATGAGGAGTTTACTACCTTTAAGGATAAGCGATACAGATATGTGCAGTGTGATCAGTTGTTACATGACAGTGAAACAAATGAAGTCTATTTGTCACCTCGCCTAAAGGATAAGAAAGAAGGACATTCGGAGTTTTATCAACGTCTGACTAAGCTTCTGAAGGATTGTGGCATAGAACCCAAAGAGTTGAAATGTACAAATGACTATTGGGCACGTGACTATATGCCTATCCAGTTGAAAGAGGGCGAGTTCTTGAAGTACCAATATTATCCTGACTATCTGATGAAAAGCAGTGACCCAAAGGATGCTGAAACAAGAACAGAATGCACTAACGTACTGCGTGGAATGGGGATAAGCTGTCGTTCAACAAAGCTAATAATTGACGGTGGAAATATGGTATCATGCGGCCCTTATATTGTGATGACGGATAAGGTGTTCACTGAGAATGGTAAAGAAAAAGAGGATGTAGAGTTCAAAACGGAATTAGAGTTAGAACTTGGACATCCTGTGATTATTATTCCTTGGAAAATGCACGGTGACTTTAATGCACGTGATACAGACAAGTACGGTCATTCGGATGGATTTGTCAAATGGTGTGGTGATAACCGCATTCTAATGGGGAACCATGGAGATGAATATCCGGATGAAGCTGCAGTTATAAAGCACATTCTTGAAGAGTATGGCTTTGAAGTGACAGAGATGCGATTTGCAGATAAGGTATCTTCGCCGCGCACCGACCTTAATTGGGCATACATTAATTTCCTACAAGTTGGTAGCAAGATTATCATGCCGATATTCAATATTGAAGAGGATGCTATTGCTTGGCAATATATACACGAAGCATTCCCAAATTGTGAAATCTATCAAATTGAAATGGCAGAAGTAGCCGAAGAAGGAGGTGCCCTACATTGTATCAGTTGGAATATTAGAAGATAGAGTGCTATTGATAAGTCGATCCTTAGGTTGTGACACCGTGCTTCGTTACGACCTGACGACCCGTGGCATGAGGGTGTAACGGCACGTGTCGTTCCAATCGCATGCAACTTAAAGACTGGTTGCATACAAATTAAAAGCAGGATGCAGATGTTTTAGAGTCAGAATGCAGACGTTTTAATACGATATCTAAAGATAACGTGAGTTCGATATAAGGATTAATTACTGCAAGGAGTATGTGTGCAAGCATCTGACCCACCTCTTTCCCAAGCGTGTGTCCTATAGCTGTTTTGTGGATTCCATCCCGCTGCGTGTATGCCGAAATCAACGCATATTGATCTATAAGACTTTTAAGGGACTTGCGGAACGTGGAAAATGTTCCATGGGATGGTTCTTCGTTTGCAGTCATCATCATTGCTCGTTTTGGAGATGTTCCAGTATCATTTACAGTATCACTTTTGCTTTTTACAGTGTCATTTTGTGCTTTGCTGATACTGTACAATTCCATCTTTTAATTATTGTCTTGTAAGCGTCCAATTTTGACGTACCCCTTAGGGAAAGCCCCTTTTGGAGGCTTTCCTCTTAAAGTTTTCAAAAACCGGACTTGATTTTTAAAGTTTGTTAGTACAGATTCCGATGGTCATCGGCAGCAGGTTCTCGTAATCACTGCGGCCTTTCACCACCTCACAGAATAATTTCTTCAAATAAGCCAGGGCGGATATGCCGTTCGCCCGGCATGTGGATATCAGCGTATGATAGGCGGCCGAGACATTAGCCATACGGTTGCTCCCAAAGAACAGCGAGTTCTTCCGTTCACCCGCCAAGGGACGGATGAAACGTTCCGCAATGGAATTGTCTATACTGTAGCGGCCGTCTTTTAAGTAAGCGAAAATCTGATTCCAGAAATTCTTCAGGTAATTCACCGCCTTCTCCATCAGGTCACCACGGGGAGGATGCTCCTCCGAAGTGAGGACATTCAGGAAGCTGCGCATGCGGCCGATGATTTCTTTCGTCCGAAGGGAATTCCGACGTTGGGTTATCTCCTCCGCAGAAAGACCGGACAGGCGGTAGCATTCTTCCTCGCCGTACAGCCATCCGATATATTCCAGCATCCGTTTCGCGTTCAGATCACCGCCCTGCTCGTAAGCGTACACGAACTTGGCACGCGCATGGGCCAGGCAGCAGAGGTGTTCCGTATTGTACAGCCTGTCGTCCAGATACATGTAGACATTGTAGCCGTCGGACTGAAGGGCTTTTATCTGACGGTCGCCTATGATGCACTTCAACGCCTCACGACTACGGGAACCGTCCTCATAACAGTAGATGACTATCCTCTCCTCACGGTTGACCAGACACCAAAGGTACCGTTTGCGGTAAGTGTCACGCACCTTCACCTTGCACCACGTCTCGTCACAGTTGACGATGGAGTCTTTCTCCATGGCCATGTTCTTGAGCGTCTCGACCAGCCCCTTGGTGAACCTCGCGCCCTTCTCAAGCCAGTTGATCAGCGTCATGCGGCTCAGGGACATGCCGTGGTCGCTCAGACGGTACATCTCACGGTAATAAGGGACATTCAGCACAAAGTGGTTGAAAGCCAGATGGGCCAGAAAATCGGCCGAGGCGTGGGTGCCGGGAACCACGTCTATGTAGTCGGGGCCTCCGTCTTTGGAAAGATAGCTCTCGCGAATCTTGCCGTCCGCAAGCTTGTAGCGGACAACCTGATAACGGTGTTCCTGAATATAGCTTACCTGCTCATAGGAATACTTGTAGAACGTCTTGATAATCACGGCATCTTTCGGGAGACGACTGAAATCGAAATCATGACGGACGGACTTGTCCGCCTTCATACGCTTGTAGGACATACCCTGACGGTAAGGCCGTTCCTGTTTCCCCGCAGCCGATGAGGGAACGTCCGTTTCCGTCCCATCCGAAGGAAGGTCGGGAGTGGAGGTGCCGTCATAGTCTTCCTTATCCGATTCACGGGAACCGGAGCCACGGCTCTTGGACGAAAGCTTCTGGGTCTTACCGGCGAAACGGTTCTTGTCGGAAACCTTCTTCTGTTCCTTCAAGGAGGCATTCTCTTTCCGAAGCTTTTCTATCAAGGCATCACGCTCCGACAGCATATCCTTCAGCTCGTCAATCACCTTACTCAACTTTTCATTTGCCTTAGCCTGTGCCTGTGAGCTTTCCGTCAAAGCCAAAAGCTGCTCGGTCATACGCTCAAGCTTTGCCATGAACTGTTCCTTTTCCGACTTCTCTGTCTTGAGCAGGGCAAAAACCTCATCCAAAAGCATTGATTTCTCCATGGAGTTCATATCGGAATAGTTGTCTGTCCAAGACGGAGCGCTTTGCTCGCACCGTCTCAGAAATTCAGCCGAAGCCAATATCTTTTCAAATTCACGATCGTCCATGTCTGTCTGATTTTATACCGTAAAGATACTGAAAATCGAGGACACGGACAAATGTTTTAACATCTATTTATTTGATAATCAAAGAATTAATTACCGGATGATGTAACAGCACAACCACATCTTTCCATTGTATGCTGTACACCGTCTCTTCACCATCCTTGCACACACGCATGAACCTGTAACCCGGAGAGAAACGCTTCTCATACAGGCTGAAAGAACGGCGGTCGTAAGTGAACAGCCTGACCTTACGCCTGTCCTTGGACATCACGATGAAAATCTCGTCTTCTTCAGGCTCGCGGTTCAACTGTTGGTGGATCACGGAAAGCACCCGTTCATACTTGCAACGCATGTCGTGAAAATCGCGCAGGTAATAGAAGCGGTTCATGCCGGTAATATTCAACATAGCCCCTCCAATTTCTCTACCAGACTCTTCAAACGCCCGTAGCTTAAGTCCCGTTGCCGTATATGCATCCCGTTGCTTATACGGATGTCTATCGTGATTCTCACCGCACGGGATAACGGAGCGGATTCCACGGATGGAGCGCAAGAAGCGGGAAGAACTTCCCTTTCCTCCTCCGGGCAGCCGTCGACCTGCACCGGAACAATATGATGCCGGGTATCCTTGTACCATTTGTGAAACAGATTGTAGGGTACTTTGTTTTTCAAACAGAAGGCTTGGATAGACTCGCCTTCCGGAAGACCTTCCGCCTTGTAACGGATGAACAAATGCTCAAAATCACTGCTGCTATACATAACTTCTTAGGTTTTAATTACAGCAGCGAAGGTCGCGCTTTTTATTTTTTAGGGCAAGACGTCATTTTTGGACGCTTACTATTGTCTTACTTCCCTTTCAATTTCTTCTGCTCTTTCTCAAAACTCTCCAAGAAATGGATTTCTACAGGTGAAAGCTCGTATTGTGTCCGTTTCTTGAACTTATCATATGATAAGGTATTCCCTTAACACCTGTGTCGCCCAAATACGAAACAGGACGCCTCGGTGGGAATTGACACGATAACCTACGCTGATAATCATGTCGAGATTGTAAAAAGCCGTAGTATGGGTTTGGGTTTTTCCTTTAATTGCATCATGTTGTGTGGTAGTTGCAAAAAATGCAACAACCATATCCGGATTCAATTCTCCGGACTCGAACACATTCTTAATGTGCCTCGAAATGGTGGATTTGTTGCGTTGAAACAATTCCGCCATCTGGTCGGCGGTGAGCCACATGGTGTCATTGGCGAGCGTGACTTCTATTTTTGTCTGTCCGTCCTCGGTCTGGTAGAGGAGGAGATTGCCTTTGGGGTCGTTCATATAAGTGAGTTCTTGGGGTGTTTCTTTTTAACGATAATTTAGCGGTTCAAACCGTTGGTTTTATCTCCCAAAAGCCATTTCTTTTGCCGTTTTTACGTTCGATAATGCCTTTCTCGACCAATTTCACGGTGATGCTCTTGACTGTCCGCTCGGATTTGCCTATGTGCGCAGCAATCTCTTTTTGTGTGGCTTTGGGTTGTTCCCGCAAGAAGTTGAGCACCGCCATTTCCTCTAAAGTGCAATCTAAAGTGCAAATATTGCACTTTGGGGGCACCTCACTCGTTGCATTTGCACTTTGTCTTTCTTGTGGCAAAGATTCCTGTACAAGCATCGTCCGGTTTTTCAGTTCATTATGTTCGGATAGAATCAAGTTCCGGAAGAACGCTTCGATATATTCAGTGGTGGCGTATATGCCTTTGCTCAGGTTGTTGTAGTTGGCACGAACCAAAGCATTACGGAAATACCACGAATGCTTGGCAAACGCATCGTTATTGATGTCAAATCCGAAAGTGCGCAAGTACTTTAT
>CALUFR010000015.1 GCA_944319875.1 uncultured Bacteroides sp. | reverse complement strand
GTAGTCGAAGAATCTCATGTTTACAGTACCATACTTTATGTAAGATCCTTCGACTCCACTGCGTTCCGCTCAGGATGACAGTTACCATAAGCGCTTAGATTTACCCCGATAAATTATCATTTAACTACGCATTCTCCGGAAGAATCCTAATTTATTCTTCTTAATAAGTGAGTCGCAGCCCGGCCTGAAGCGTAAAGCTGCACGGGCGGTCTTTACGGATGGTCTGTACTTCGGAGCCGTCGTCGAAATAATAGGATACGCCCGGCTCCACATACAGTCCCCAGCGACCGGAGAGATTGTATTGCGCACCCAGCGAGCCCAGCACTGAAAGCTGTACGGGTTTCACCGTCTGTGTCTCACTCCCCAACTTGCCATACACGCATTTCTCCACGGCACCGCCTCCGGACAAATAGACAAAGAACCGGCGTGTATCGACAAAATTCCAGTTGACACGCAGCGGGATGCCCACATAGTGCAGCTTCTGTTCCTTGCTGTCGTTTCTTTCATTGAAATACAAGTCGGAGTGCAAATAGGTGTACATCAGTCCGGACTCTACCGAGAAGCCGTGCCCCAGATTTTTCCGAATCGAGAAACCTACGCTGACCGGCTGATGATGCTTCACGTCATCCGGCTCTTTGGACCGTTTCTGCACATAGGGCATACCATCCTTGAACATCAATTCCTGTTCGCTGGGGATGGTCATCACGCCGTTGGCCGTGGCGCTCAGGTTGATATTACTGCCCTGCATCCAGTTTCCACCCGGTGTCGGGTCATTCTGGAAATTCCCTTCATTGCTACCGGACAAGCCGGAGTGGTTTCCCACCGATAAGCCGAACGACCATCCGCCACCTGACTTTCGACGCCCGGGCGTGATGACGCGCGGTTCGTCCAGACTGGTTTTCTTCGAACCGGAGCGGCGTACGGTCTTCTGTTCTTTTTCTTCTCCGGACGCAGTCCTTTCTTCCGCAGCCGTCTTCCCGGCAGCAGGAAGCTCCGTGACCGCCTCCCCACTCTCCTCAGCCGGAGTGACTTCCGATGTTTTCCTGTCGGATAATACCTTCTTAACCGACGGAACAATCATTCGGTCCGTCACCGTTTGCGAAGGAGCTTCGGACGCCAAAGCCAACTGTTCGTCCACAGAGACCGGCCGGGGTACCTCGTCGGGGTGTGTGACAACCGGCACTTCAACACGGAATGCCTCCTGCCCCGCAGGACTCCGGAGCAACCACAGGCTGACCGCAGACACCGCCACCAGCACCGAAGCCGCCGCAGCCACCGACCACCGGCGCATGGTCACCAGGCGATTCCGACGGGGGACAGCGGGTGGAACTGCCTTGTCCAGCTCGCGCTGAAGTCTCTCCCAGCCTCCGGGAGGCAAAGGCTCTGAACAGTCATCCAGACGCTCCTTTATTTTCTTCAACCACAACTCGTCGTTCATATCAATCTTCTATATTATAGTAATTATCCATTCGCTTTCATCCAGGTTCTTACCCGCCCGGCCAGCACCGCTTTGGCCCTTGCCAACTGCGAAGCCGACGAACGTTCGTTTATGCCCAATTGGGCGGCAATCTCTTTATGTGATTTCCCTTCCATGACATACAAGTTGAACACGGTGCGATAACCGGTGGGCAGCTCACTGATGAATTGCATCAACACTTGCTGAGGAATGGTTTCGCAGACATCCGGTTCGGGTTCATCATAAGCTTCAAGGGGAAGACTATCCAGGGCGGCACTTTGGCTGAGCACGTCATTCTGCCGGAGGTACTGCAACGCAGTGTTTACCATCACCCGCTCCATCCATGCCCGCAGCGAGCCCTCGCCACGCCACGTGAATTTATCAAAGGAAGAGAACAGCTTCAGAAAGCCGTCGTGGAGCAGGTCTTCGGCCACTTCACGATTGCCCGAATAGCGCAGACACAGAGCCAACATACGCCCTGCGTAGCGTTCATACAATTCCCGGCGGGCGTAATTATCTCCCCGCCGGCATCGTTCGGCCAATTCTTTCTCGTCCATTCTTCTCACGCGCGTTTGTCTATAAAATGCGGTAAACACAAAAATACTGCATCAGTCAAGAAAGAAAATACACTTTGTTTTCTTTAACAAATCAAGATGCAGTATTCCGGCCTCCATACCGTTTTTTAAACAAAAAACCATTAAAACCTATATGAATATGATGAAACAAATCGGCACGACTTTTTTCACGTGCATACTTCTGTTATCAATCATGCCGACACTCCAGTCCTGCTTAGACGATGACAACAACAACCCGCTGTTCACGGTGGGCACTATCAAGACCTTGAGCGAGAATAACGATGATTTTTATGTCTTGCTGGATGAAGACAGCAAGCTCTTTCCCGGCGACATGAGCAATCAGCGGAACTATGAGGCCGTGGATGGACAGCGCGCTTTCGTGTTCTTTGACGAACTGCCCGAAGAAATGCCCGGCTATGAATACAATGCCAAAATCCGCTGGATAGAGAACATCCTGACCAAGGACATCTACTTCATGCCCGCCGAAAAGGAAGACAGCATCGGGTATGATAAAATCAACATCACGCAAATGTGGCTTACGCGCAAGGATTATCTGAACATTGAATGTCAATTCATGCACAGCGAGAACCCGGACAAAAAGCACATGCTGAGTCTGGTGGTAAACGAAGCCTCAACAGGTGAGGATGACCAACCGAGCTACGTAACCCTCGAGTTTCGCCACAACGCCAACAAGGACGCCCAACTTGTTCCCGGCTCAGCCATCGTGTCCTACAAGCTGGACAACATCGCCCACCTGCTTGAAGGAAAGAAAGGGCTGAGCATCCGCGTCAACACCATCTATGAGAACGAGAAGTCCTATCAGGTAGAGTTTAAAGACGCTGCAACAGATGCCACGACGCGGGCAGGACATCACACACCGTCGTCTACGTTGGTCGAATAAAGACAGATAAGAAAACCACGCCTGAAATGTGGTTCATTTGGGAAATGCGTAGGGGATAAATGGGAATTTACTTGTACTTTTCTTTCGTCTTGATACGAAAGAAAAGATACCAAAAGAAAGGATCAAGCGCTGAAGCTCAGAGGCTACTCCGCCCTTGCTTTTTGCTAAAAGGCAGAAACTCGCTTCGCTCAGACAGTC
>CALUFR010000014.1 GCA_944319875.1 uncultured Bacteroides sp. | reverse complement strand
TTAATGATTAATGGTTAATGGTTAATGATTAATGGTTAATGGGCTGCGCATGAGTCCTTTTACCACGTATTAACCATTAACCATTGACCATTAACCATTGCGGGCAAAGCCCGCTAAATTCCCATTTGTCGAATGACCTGAATTCAATCTGCCTTTACGCTTTCACGACACGCTTCGTTACTGCCTGACGACACGGGGCGTCAGGAGGTAACGGCACGTGGCGTTGCATGCTGACGGCACGTGCCGTCAGCGTTGATTGCCAAGAGCCTGTTTGGCTGTCTAAAGAAGCACTTTATGGCGCTCAAGTAGTACTTTACGACGCTCAAGTGGCACTTTACGACGCCAAAGTAGCTGTTTGTCTCCTCTCCTGTAATCCTTTTCCCCGAAACACCTTTCACGCCTTCACGGGAATATAATCAATTGCTATACAAGAGAATATGGTGAAGGATACATCCTTCACGTGAAACTTCACATTTTTTCGGACTTATAATCAAGGAGGTTACACTCGGATTGCCATTGCCTTATCAGGCTAAAAAAAAGCCTCAGAATGTGCTGAAAATCAATGATAAGCAGAAATATTACAAAACATTACAAGACATTACAAAACATTACAAAGGCCTTCTGACGTTTCCGGAATGCAATTGTTATAAAATGTAATGCCTTTCTTTTCTTTCGTTCGTTTTTTTTTCAGACCTTTGGCGCATAACCTTAAAAAATTAAAGGAATGAAAGCTAAATTGTTTTATGCATGTCTGTTCATTATGTTTGCGGCAGGCGTATTAGGCAGTTCCTCTGTACAGAGAGAAGAACCGGTAGATGCTTTATTTTTGGAGAATGTGGAAGCGCTGGCGCATTATGAATACGACCCTATGTGTCCAAATGGGTGTCTTTCTGATGGTGATGGTTGTCTTTGTGGCATATGGCATCCTAAAGTATGACTTCTATGAAACAGGTGTTAGTAGGTTTGCTATTCCTTTTGCTGTGTATTTCCTGTTCCACAGGAACCGATGCGGATAAGCATCAGGGAAAACGTAAGGATATGCCTGAACGATGAATATCAATTCGCTTATTTGGATTTGAACGAGTTCCTCTGATGTCATTGAGCTTTTTGGTGGTATGGTTGTATGTTAATAAATTCGATTTTATGAGATTAATTTATGTGATTGGGATATTTGTATTATGAATTATTGGAAACCATTTTCTTTGTGTATTCTTTTTTGTACAGTGATTGCGGGTTGTCGTAATGTTACAAGAGAGTCAGATGTTGCGGAGTTCGAGCGTGTCTATGAGTTGAAACATAAAGCGTATAACACGGAACTGATGTTGACGATGGGCTATATGCAGGCTCTTGATTCCTTTTTGCTGATTACTTCCTTGGAAACAGATAAGATATGTTCTTTCTATTCTCCTCAAAATGGCATGAAGGAAGTCTTTCAATATGGAACGTTGGGCAATGGTCCCGGTGAGTTTCTTCAGCCTTTGTTAACCTATTCGTATGGCAATTCTTTTGGCCTCAATGAGGTGAACAAACAGGAATTGATAGTGTTGGAACTGGATATGACGGATGCCGGGCCGTCGGTTTCTGAACAGAAAAGATTAAAAGCTCCGTATAAAAGAAAGAAGGGAGAACTTAGCTTGCCTGATTACTGTTTTGTCAGGCTGGATGATTCTCATTTTGTGTCTCAGGTATGTGCAGGAGAAAATAACTTTTTCACCTTGCTGGATGATTCCCTGCGGCCTGTCAAACGGTTTGGAGAGTCTCCGGTCCGTGAGGAACTCCCTTCCTATGCCTCCCGGACAAGATTGCATGGTCACTTGGCCGCTCATGACGGTACCATGTTTTTCGCTTCTAACAATCTGCCTTATCTGGCCTGCTATCAGTTAAAGTCAGGCAGGATGCAGAAAAAGTGGAGCTTCTATTACAATGAAGCGCATTATGGTGTCAGAAATGGGGATTTGTTGTTTGATAGAGAAAAGTCAGTAGGAAAAGTATTGGGTTTGAATACGGACGGACGGTATGTCTATCTTCTGTATCTGGACCAATTGCTGAGTGAATACGATTTCAAGAATCCGGACAAATCATTGGCGAATAAGATACTTGTGTTTGATTATAAAGGGAATCATGTCGCCGTCTTGTCTTTGGATTGCAGACTTCAGGCAATGGCATTTTCTCCCAAGAACCGGAAAATATATGGGATTGCGCACAGGCCGGAACCTGTTATTGTGGAATTTGATTTGCCGGCGGATTTGTAATGAAGGTGGTTACACCCAGATTGCTATTGCCTTGTTAGCTTTGAAAAAAAAGCTCAGAATGTGTTGAAAATCAATGATAAACAGAGACATTACAAAAACATTACAAAACATTACAAACGCCTTCTGACATTTCCGGAATGCAATTGTAATAAAATGTAATGCTTTTCTTTTCTTTCGTTCGCCTTTTTTTCATACCTTTGGTTGTTGATACGGAAATTACACTTGATTTTTGTGTTTTTCAGCCTGATTTGTGTATTGTATATAGTGATGGTTATGCAATAAAGGGAGTTTTACAATTAGTATATTGAAAGATAATCCTCCTCATTTTTTTCATTGTACCATGGATATAAATATAGGGGGTATTGAATAATTTTATTAATTATAAATTAGTATGCGGACTATTCTGTTTTTCTTATGCGTTTTGTCTTTTTTTTCGTGTGTGCAAGAAAAAAAGATGGCATTGATCCGTTGTTTACAGAAGTGGATTCTTTAAAACATACTTCGTTGAACTCAGGTGAGCATTTATGGGGTACTCCTTTTATCATGCGCTGTATGGATTCTTTGATTTGGGTTTATGATGAAAAGTCAAATGAAAACTTGTTCCATTTGTTCAATCCAAAGCATCCGGATCATGTGATAAGCTTTGGACGTAAGGGGCAGGGCAATGATGAATTTATTATGCCGCTTGAGATGATGAGCTATAACGATAGCGTAGGAATGATTTATGACTATGCGACTAAAAAACTGGTCTCATTTTGTTCAAACGATATATTGGAGGGGACTCCGGAATATACGCTTTCTTACAAAGATACTTTTCCAAGTACCGTAAAACTATTTGTAACCCGGTTTAATACAGTGTTGTCTTTCGGCTTTTATGATGATTGCATGTTCTATCTGCAACGTGACAATCAATTATTGCAAAAGCTTGGGGAATTTCCCTACAGGGATGCCAATGAAAGGGAAATAGACAATCGGTTGAAGGGAATGGCTTATCAGGGAGTTTTGCGGAACAATCTCTCAAACGACCGGTTTGTCTATGCGGTAAATTCAGCGGAGATAGCCTATTTTTATAAAATCGATTCTTTGAAGGCAGTTCCTGTTTGTAAATATGAGTTTACTTATCCCGAATACAAGCCTGTTCAGCAGGAAAACGCCCGTTCTGCAGCTATCAGCTCCAGAAATGTTAAGACATTTATTGACGTTACGGCTACTGATAATTATGTATATATACTGTATTCAGGCAAAAATTTCAAGGAAAGTGGGATGCGGGCTTTTGAAGGTAACGTCTTATATGTTTTTGATTGGGAGGGTAAGCCGTTGAAAAAATATTTGCTGGATGTTTCTGTTACAAGATTGTGTGTCAATAAAGAGGGGAATACGATTTATGCCTTTGCGAATATTCCGGAAACTACATTGATTAAATTTGAAATATGAGATTTATTGTTGTACTTTTGATAAGTTGTTTATTGTTTTCTTGTCATTCATATTATGATTTTGAGTTAAGATAGGCAGATGAATATTTTGATGCACTTTTTAAATATTAGTTTTATGAGAAAACCATTTCTATTGGTCATAATGCTATTGTCTTTTATAGCTTGTAAAGATACTACGAAAGATAGTATGATGAAATCGTTAAGCCGTTTATTGTTATTGTTGTGCCTGCTTGGTGGAATGACAGCTTGCACTCAGCGGAAAGAGAAGGGAGTTGTAAAAGGAACATGCGAGATAATCGAATTGCCTTTACGTCAAGAGGAAAACCGGATGCTTCTTTCTGCGATTGCAGACTCCCTTCATTATATTCCATTGGAAACCTCAGACTCTTGTCTGATAGGTTCGATTGATAAATTGTTGCGGACTGACGAGGGGCATTTTATAGTAGTAGATAAAGAGGTCGCTTCTTCGGTCTTTTTGTTTGATTCAGAAGGGAACTTCCTGAATCGGATAGGTGCCCGTGGGCAGAGTGAGTCTGAATATGTTATGATTGAGGATGTTGCCTATAGAGATGGCGCTGTTTTTGTATGGGACGGCATCCGGAAAAAAGTGATGAAATATCTGGAAAACGGAACGTTTGTTGAATCATACAAGTTTGATTATACTGCATATTCTTTTGAATGTATAGGAGAGAATCTGTTTGCTTTCTGTTGTGACTACACTCCCAACCGTTCTTTGTTTACTGACGGGCGATATCCGAATCTGATACTTTTTGACGCATCGACGGGTGAAGTTACCCCCGGTCTGTATTTTGATGAAAAAACAAATAGCGTTGCATATATGTCAGTATTAAACAACCTGTATAACGGAAATTTGACTTTGCCACTGAATGACACCATCTATACCGTGAACAGTGGCGAGGCATTACCAAAATATTTATTGAAATATGACGAGGAATATTTGAGTAACAAGAATGCGTATATAGCAGAAAGTCAAATGGAAAAAATAACGGCGGATGATGCCTTGAAAGCGAGTGCTGACGGGAAATTCCCGCAATTGTTATCTTATTTTGAATGCGACAGCCTTTCTCTTTTGTTCATGCGCATGGGCGGTTATCTGTACTACGGTTTTTATTATCCGGACAGCGGCGTTTATAAAGAGGCGTCATCGGCCGGCAAGTACCCCATTATAAATGATCTGGATGGCAGTTTTCTGTTTTCTCCCCGTTGCGTGGACGGCAATAAGGTTTATTCTCTCATAGAACCGTCAGCGCTTCCTGATGATAACAAGCTGCCTGTTCATGTAGAAACGGAAGATAATCCTGTTTTAGTAGAAATATATATGAAGTGCAGGTATGAAAACGGAAGAGGTTTGTGAAATGAATCAATTAAAGGAAGATGACAATCCGGTAATTATAAAGTATTATTTGAAATGATGATGAAAAAGGCTATTAAAAACAACCTGATACGAATAACTGAAAAAATCGTTTCTTTATGATGCGAAAAATGCTTTCCGGCTGACACAGATATTTTTCAAAAGAGCGCAAGTAGAAGAATTTGAGAGCCGAAAATGCCGTTTTTCGGCCGGAATGATGGCTTTCCTTTGACAAAACACTGCCTTTCCCAAGGGAAAACAATGTTTTTTTCCTGCTTAAACATAAACTTTGAGCTGGGAAAACATGGGCATTGAGCAGGGAAAACACCTTCTTTGTCCTTGCAAAAGGGGAGATGACACCCGAAAAGGCGGTTTCGGGCCTTCGGGAAACCCATTTTTCGCCTTCCGTTTTCCTCGTTGAAATGTAAAGATTTCGCTATCGCTCTGTCTATAAACGAATAAGCCTCTCCGCGCTTCAAAATTTGCCACCAGCCTTTCCTTCGGGCCGAAAGAAACGATTCTCGGCGGATTGGGGAAGCAAAGTGTCAGATTGTCAAAACACCATTTGCGCAAGAGGCTCTTGCGTCCCTATACCTTCGACATGTAGCCCGCCCTGAAGCATTATTACGGCCAAGACGCTTCTTTCAGGAACTTGAAAGACTTTGTACGGAGGCAATATATCGAAACGGGCCACTGGATTTATGCAGCCTATTGGTCAGCCGCCCACGATCTGCGGTACTTCTTGTTCTCCAAGCAAGAGCAGAAATACCGGATAGGTAAGAAATTGGTGAATGATTTAGACGAGAAGCCCGTGGGCGGAAGGACGTCGGCCACGCCCGGCAACACTTTCACCTTTTGGTACATGCCCGAAGGGGCGGAGGATGCCAATCCGCTACTTCAGATTATGCATTTGAAACAGGGTTTTGATTAGCATCGGCCTCCTTCTGACAAAAAAACTTTGAGGTAAATGATTTGTTCACTATATTTGTGTCGCAATATCACACACATTATGGACATGAACAAATTGAAGACTATTCTCTTGGCTTTGCTTGCCGTGACAATGACGGCACAAGCCGGAAACGGACAGGAAGGGGTGTCGGGCAATTATCTGAACAACCGCCAGCCCCTGGTGCAGAAAGATTATATCGAACTTCCCCTGGGAGCCATCCGTGCGGAAGGCTGGATGGAGGAGCAGCTGCTCCGGATGAAAGAAGGAATGACCGGACAGCTGGACCGGGTGTATGAGCCGGTGATGGGCGCGCGCAACGGATGGCTCGGCGGAGACGGCGACGTGTGGGAGCGCGGTCCGTATTGGATTGACGGACTGCTCCCGCTGGCCTATATCCTGGACGACGAGGCACTGAAGGAAAAGGTAAAGCCTTGGGTGGAATGGACGCTGGCTTCCCAAAAGCCCGACGGATACTTCGGACCGGACACCGACCGGGCGCCGGAGTTCGGCCTGCAGCGGGACAACTCGCACGACTGGTGGCCCAAGATGGTCATGCTGAAGGTGCTGCAACAATACTATTCGGCCACGGGAGACACGCGTGTGCTGGATTTTTTCACCAAGTACTTCAAATATCAGCTGGCGGAACTGCCCAAGACTCCGCTGGGACATTGGACCTTCTGGGGCGAGCAGCGCGGAGGGGACAACCTGATGATGGTGTACTGGCTCTATAACATCACGGGAGATAAATTCCTGTTGGACTTAGGCGAGCTGATCCATAAGCAGACTTTCAACTGGACGGACGTGTTCCTGAACGGTGACCACCTGAGCCGGCAGCACAGTCTGCATTGCGTCAATCTGGGGCAAGGATTCAAGGAGCCGGTGGTCTATTATCAGCAAAATAAAGATCCGAAGCAGATAGAGGCCGTGGAGAGTGCCGTCCGCCAAATCCGAAATACGATAGGCCTGCCCACCGGGCTTTGGGGAGGCGACGAACTGTTGCGCTTCGGACGTCCCACGACAGGCTCCGAGCTTTGTACGGCGGTCGAGATGATGTATTCCCTGGAGGAAATTCTGGAAATCACCGGCGGGGTGCAATGGGCGGATTATCTGGAGCGCGTGGCCTACAACGCCCTGCCTACGCAAATCACCGACGACTATTCGGCCCGTCAATATTATCAGCAATTCAATCAGGTGCGGGCCACGCGCGAATGGCGCGAGTTTTCCACGCCTCACGAAGACACCGATGTCGTGTTCGGGGTACTGACCGGATATGCCTGCTGCACCTCGAACCTGCATCAAGGCTGGCCTAAATTCGTGCAGAACCTCTGGTATGCCACGGCCGACAATGGCATAGCGGCCTTGGTGTACGCCCCTTCAAACGTAACGGCCCGGGTGGCCGGCGGGGTAACGGTCCGCATTCAGGAGCAGACCAACTATCCGTTCGACGAGACCATCAGTTTCCGGGTGTCGTTTGCCGACAAAAAGACCGGGCGAGCTTTCTTCCCCTTCCATGTGCGCATCCCGGCATGGTGTGAGCACCCTGTGCTGAAGGTGAATGGAGAGTCCATAGAGGTGGACGCTTATCCCGGACAGATCGCACGGGTGAACCGGGAATGGAAGCAGGGCGACGTCCTGACGCTGGAACTTCCGATGAAGGTTTCCGTAAGCCGCTGGTATGACAACGGGGCGGTGGTGGAACGCGGTCCGCTGGTGTACGCCCTGAAGATGGACGAGAAATGGGAGAAGAAAACGATGGAGCCCGAAAAAGCGCGCGAATATGGCGAGTGGTATTATGAGGTGACCTCGGATACGCCCTGGAATTATGCCTTGTCCCCCCGTTCGTTTGAGGCGGACAAGATTCAGGAGAATTTCATCGTGGAGAAATCGGACAAAAAAGCCGGCTACCCTTGGAATGTGGAGAATGCGCCGATTACCATCAAGACGAAGGCTAAGCGATTGAAGAACTGGACGGTAGTGCGCGGATCGGCCGGTCCGATTTCGTACTTCACGCAGCAGGGCAATGACATGTATGACGAGGTGGAGACCATCGAGCTGATACCGTATGGATGTACCACGCTCCGCATTGCCGAGTTCCCTGTCCGGTGGTATTGACCTTGCAGAGGATTACACCTTAATATATTATACTATCCTCTGCCTGCAAGTCATTTCCGTATGAAACTTTCTTCCCGAAATGTTTTCGTATGTCGTAAAAAAGCCGTACTTTAGCGTGGTTTTTCACGAACCCGATTAGAGTATAATTAATAATCTTCTTAAATGATTGAACAAGACAGAATTATAAAAATCAACATCGAGGAGGAAATGAAGTCATCCTACATTGACTACTCCATGTCAGTCATTGTGGCGCGTGCCCTTCCGGATGTGAGAGACGGCTTTAAACCCGTACACCGAAGAATACTCTTCGGCATGATGGGATTGGGAAATACATCAGACAAACCTTATAAGAAATCGGCCAGAGTAGTGGGCGAGGTGTTGGGTAAATATCACCCGCACGGAGACTCGTCCGTCTATGGCGCACTGGTGCGTATGGCTCAGCCGTGGGCCATGCGCTATACGCTGGTGGACGGCCAAGGTAACTACGGCTCGGTGGACGGTGACAACGCGGCCGCCATGCGTTACACGGAATGCCGCCTGCGCAAGATAGGGGAGGACATGATGCAAGACCTCGACAAGGAGACGGTAGACATGCAAAACAACTTCGACGACTCCTTGCAGGAACCCACCGTAATGCCTACACGCATACCGAACCTGCTGGTTAACGGTGCGTCGGGCATCGCCGTCGGTATGGCTACGAACATGCCGACACATAATTTGTCAGAAGTCATAGACGCCTGCGTGGCTTACATAGACAACAATGACATCACCATCGAGGAATTGATGGACTATGTAAAGGCACCGGACTTCCCGACGGGAGGTTATATATATGGTATAAGCGGTGTGCGTGAAGCTTATCTGACAGGCCGCGGACGCGTCATCATGCGCGCAAAGGCCGAAATAGAGTCGGGGGACTCGCACGACAAAATCGTGGTAAGCGAGATACCTTATGGCGTCAACAAGGCGGAACTTATCAAGAGCATCGCCGACCTGGCCAATGAGAAGAAGATAGAAGGCATCGCGAACGCCAACGACGAGTCCGACCGTGAAGGCATGCGCATCGTCATTGACGTGAAACGTGACGCCAACGCCAACGTGGTGCTGAACAAGCTCTATAAGATGACCATGTTGCAGACGTCGTTCAGCGTCAACAATGTGGCTCTGGTACACGGACGCCCCCGTCTGTTGAACCTGAAGGACTTGATTAAATATTTCGTGGAGCACCGCCACGACGTGGTCATCCGCCGTACACAATATGATCTGCGCAAGGCGAAAGAACGCGCCCACATCCTGGAGGGTCTGATTATCGCTTCGGACAACATCGACGAGGTAATCCGCATCATCCGTGCGGCCAAGACCCCGGCCGATGCCATCACAGGACTGATGGAGCGGTTCCAGCTGACCGAAATACAGTCCCGCGCCATCGTGGAAATGCGCTTGCGCCAGCTAACCGGTCTGATGCAAGACCAGCTTCACGCTGAATACGAAGAGATTAAGAAACGCATTGCTTACTTTGAAGAAATCTTGTCCAACGATGAATTGTGCCGCAAGGTCATTAAGGATGAGTTGATAGAAGTAAAGGAGAAATACGGTGACGAGCGCCGTTCTGAAATCGTGTACGCTTCGGAGGAATTCAATCCGGAAGACTTCTATGCGGATGACGAAATGGTAATCACCATTTCCCACATGGGCTACATCAAGCGTACGCCTTTAAGCGAGTTCCATGCGCAAAACCGTGGTGGAGTAGGTTCCAAGGGTTCGGACACACGTGACCAGGATTTCGTGGAGCATATCTATCCGGCCACCATGCACAACACGATGATGTTCTTTACGCAGAAAGGCAAGTGCTACTGGCTGAAGGTATATGAAATTCCCGAAGGCTCGAAGAATTCGAAGGGACGCGCCATCCAGAATCTGCTGAACATAGACTCCGACGATGCCGTCAATGCCTACCTGCGCGTGAAGAACCTGAACGACACGGAATTCATCAACAGCCACTATGTGCTGTTCTGCACCAAGAACGGTGTCATCAAGAAAACGTTGCTCGAACAGTATTCGCGTCCGCGCCAGAACGGTGTGAACGCCATCACCATCCGCGAGGACGACCGCGTCATTGAGGTGCGCATGACCAATGGTGACAACGAAATCATCATTGCCAACCGAAACGGACGTGCCATCCGCTTCCACGAAAGTGCCGTGCGCGTTATGGGCCGTACAGCTACAGGCATACGTGGCATGACGCAGGACGAGGACGGACAGGACGAAGTAGAAGGCATGATTTGCATCAAGGATCCGGAGAAGGAAAGCATCATGGTTGTTTCCGAACAAGGATACGGCAAACGCTCGGACATCGAGGATTACCGCAAGACCAACCGCGGAGGTAAGGGTGTGAAGACGATGAACATCACGGAAAAGACTGGTAAGCTGGTAACAATCAAGTCTGTAACAGATGAAAACGACTTGATGATCATCAACAAATCAGGCATTACCATCCGTCTGAAAGTGGCTGATGTCCGTATTATGGGCCGTGCTACTCAGGGTGTGCGTCTCATTAACCTGGAGAAGCGCAACGATGAAATCGGATCTGTCTGCAAGGTCACTTCGGAAACAGAAGAGGAGGAGATGCCGCAGGATGAAACCCTGCCGGATAACGATAACGGAAACGACATCGAAACCGCTGAAGAAATTAACAACGAACAAGAATAGACAAAATAATAGTTCTAATTTAAACTTTTCTACAATCATGAAAAAAGTATTATTTACAGTTGCTTTACTGCTTGTCGCAAGCTTTACTTTTGCCCAGGAAAAGGCTGTAAAAGAGGCTAAAAAAATAGCCAACGCAGTACAACCGGATTTTGCTAAGGCCGAGGAACTGATTAATGGAGCCTTGACAAACCCTGAAACCAAGGATCTGCCTGAGACCTGGAATGTAGCCGGACTCATCCAGAAGAGAAGAAGCGAAAAGGAAATGGAAAACGCTTACCTGAGAAAGCCATACGATACGCTCCAGGTTTACAACAGCGCATTGAATATGTGCAAATACTTCTTCAAATGTGATGAACTGGCACAAATCCCCAACGAAAAAGGCAAAATCAAGAATAAATACAGAAAGACTAACGCAAATTCCATCATAGCAGAACGTGGTAACCTGATTAACGGTGGTATTCAGTATTATAACATGTATCTGGACGGAAAGAACCAGGAATACGGCAATAAGGCTCTTGGATTCTTCGGCACTTACGTAGACATTGCAGGACACCCCATGTTCGCTGAGAATGAGATAGTTAAGGCTGACACTTTGCTCCCGCAGATTGCATATTATGCAGCTATGGTCGCTTATAATATGGAAGACTATCCTAGTGTTTTGAAGTATGCACCGTTTGCCAAGGACGACAAAGAAGTGGGCAAATATGCTATGGAATTCGTATCTTCTGCCTTGAAGGCTCAGGGCGATACAGCCAAATGGGTAGCTTCTCTGCAAGAAGGATTGCAGAAGTATCCTGACCATCAGTTCTTCTTCGGTAATCTGATAGATTACTACAGCAACAACAATAAGTATGACGAAGCCACACAATTTGCTGACAACATGCTGGCCAAGGATCCGAACAACACATTCTATCTGTATGTTAAGGGTTATTTGTACCACAATCAGTACAGCTTCCTGAAGGACCAGAAGAAGGATGCCGAAGCAACTGCCATTTTGGACAAAGCCATCGAATATTATCAGAAAACGGTTGAAATAGATCCGAACTATGCTGAAGCTTACTCTAACTTAGGCTTGGTTTACTGCCTGCAAGCTCAGGATTTCTCTGAAAAATCTACTACTGACGTAAACGATCCGAAGTATAAGCAAGACCAAGAAACCCTGAAGGCATTCTATGAAAAAGCAAAACCTTGCTATGAGAAGGCAAGACAGCTGCAGCCCGAGAAAAAGGATTTGTGGTTGAACGGACTGTATAGAGTTTACTACAACTTGCAGATGGGACCTGAGTTCGAAGAAATCGAAAGCCTCATGTAATTCATGCCATAAGTTGTAATGTATAATATGAATAGTCCCCAATTTCCGTAATGGAATTGGGGACTATAATTTTAATGGTGGCTGCTATGATTTTGGAAATCTGGAAAAGACAGAGGGGAATTCCCATACTTGGAAATTCCCCTCTGTTATATTAAACATAATTGCGATTATTGTTTGATTGTGAAGGAGCTGTTTTTCTTAACTTGACTGACTGTAAACAACCATGAGCGGTGTGTCAGAGTGGAAAATCATTTTCCGGGCAATTCCCGGGTTGAACAACCTGGAAAAAATATTCCTTTTGTAGGAAGCCAGAGTTATAACATCAATTTGATTACTCTTAATATAGTGGTCAAAGTTAATAAGAAAATTGTCATCTTGAACCACATCGTAATAAATTTCCACATTTGGATACTGTTTATGGAAATATTCCTTGATGCCGCCAAGCTTGATTTCCTTCCATTTATCTTTCACGTCGGACAGATGAATCAGCGATACGGAAAAGTTGAATTTATTCAGACTGCTGTTAATGAGCGAATCAAACGCAATCAAATCCCGTTGGTCAAAGTTGGTAATGAAAGCGATACGTTTGATTTCCAACAAACGTTTGACGGATGCTTTCTCCGGTATGGCCAAAACCGGGACCCGGGCTCTTTCAATTACCTCGGCCGTGACGCTTCCTATCAGATCAATATCCTTCTGATCCTTGCCGCGTGTTCCCACTATAATCATACGTGGATGAACTTCTTTGGCATAGCGTATAATTTCTTCCTCCGGTATGCCTTCTCTCAATATACACGAATATCTGACTTCGGGAAAATCACCGGATTCCACTTTTTCTTTAATTTTATCTGAGAATGCAGTGATTTCATTATGAGCCCTTTGCATTACACTTCGGGCATTTTCTTCATTACCGTGGTGAGGATTGAAAATATCACCATACGGCAAGGAAGTAGCATATACAGGCATAAAATAGACATGCAATAGCAAGACTTCCGCACCGATTTTCTGTGCGAAATGAAAGCCAAATTCACAGGCTTTCAATGAATAAGCTGAGAAATCTACAGGTATTAGGATCGTGTTTGCCGGCTTGTCTATCTGAGGGGATTTGCCTTTTACAACTTCTTCGGAAAGCCATGCCGAGCTTTCTGTTATCTTTAGCGCACGCGGCAAATCGCTTTCTTTTATACGCACCCTTACTCCTGATGAGACGATGGGCTGTATCAGGTTTATGTTATGGATATAGGTCTCAATCCCTTCATTCTCGAGCACGTTTTTCAGTATTTGCGCTTTCTCATAAGTCAAGATGGCCAAGGTTACTAATCTGTCTTCCATATATATACATGAATTTAGGTTACCGGTTTGAGAAAAAAAGAGGATGTGCCATAATTGAAGTATGAGCGACTTTACATTAATTATGACACATCCTCTTTTAGCTTCTAACAGAGACTTTAAGCTTCTGAGGCTTGTTTAGGCTCGTTAGCTATTTCATCCAGAATTTCCAATGCCCTGTCAAGCACCGTAGTATCGTCAATCATTACCAATCCGCCGTCCGGTCCCGGTTCCAAGTGGATGCCTACGCTTTTGCCTTCCTTGAAATTATGTCCACCGAAGAAATTTCTTACTGTATCGACGCTCAGGCCCAATTCATCGGCAATTCTGTGCATGCTTCCTGTGGGTAAAGAATCTTTGATTTTGCGCAATTCGTTGAAAGTTATTGTTCTCATATTCATAAACTTAATGGTTAATACTTCGTTTCTGTTACAATCACGCTATAAACTTAAGGAAAAAAAAAGATAAAACAAACTTTTTTCTCCCTTTTTTAGCTTCTTGTCAGGAATATGCACCAGATTATATAGATTATCTGGAATGTTCCACATCAGATGACTTCTATCGAAGAGGCAGGCACCCACCCTACCTTACCATCTTCCAGCCGTATCTCTTTCCATTCACGCATACTATTATCCTTGATTTCCACCTTGCGTCCTTCATGTAGGATGAAGAGGCTGGTGCCGCTCTCGCTGGGAGTACTGCGCACCGTCACGCTCGGCGACAAGATAATGGCATCGTTACGTTCGGTCAGATAGCTTTTCTGCTGCGATGCGAAGACGTTGGCAAGGACTGTCACAACCAGGAGTAATATGGCTGCGCCAAATCCGACCTTCTTCCATTTGATGTGCCGGGTAAGAAAGAACACCGCAAGTGATATCAGAAGAAGCAGGAAGGACACAATTCCGGTTTTAGCCCAGGCGTCAGAACTTTGGGAATTGACGAGTGACTTAATCCATGAGACAAAGAATATTTCGGGTATCGGCGTTACCTTATCAATGGCCTTGGAACGGGCAATCTCCAGATTGGCACGAATATCCGCATTTCCCGGACTTAACAGCAGAGCACGTTCATAATTCAAGATGGCCCGCGCGATATCATCCGTTTTATAATAAGAGTTTCCTAAGTTATAATAAATCTCCGGAGCCTCTCCTTGTTGCAACAAGGCCTCATAGATCTGTATGGCGGATGCAAAATCATTGTTAATATACGCACTGTCGCCCTCGGACTTAGTGACATTCGTCACCTGCTTGGCTGCCGAAAATGCGGAGGCGTCAGTCACCAAAGTATCCCCCTCAGCCTGTGCAATGGAATCATTGAGGATGGCGTCCTGAGCATAAATTGTTGACGAAACCGCCAGTATCAGAGTTAATATCCATATCTTTTTCATATCTGTATGCTTCCCTCCTTTTAGTGTTTAATCGAATTCTCCATTTTACTGATCACTTCAAATGACTCCTTGTAGACCTTGTCCATCGCCTGATTGGCGTCGCCCGGAGCAAAGCGGGCAAACTCACAACTGTTCAACGCATCGAGGAATTCCTTGATTAACTCGTCGGAAACACCATATCTGCGCAGTTCTTCTTCGACATTGTCTTTGGACAGACGTGATACCGGAATATTCAATTTGTCGCTGATATATCCCCACAAGGCCTTCAGTACTTCATCATAGAAAGCGTCCCGCTTGTTGGCCGCAAGCAGTTTCTCAGCCAGTTTCATACGCTTCACCGCCACCTTATTGGCTTTCTTTGTGCGGACTCTTGCTACGTTTGCGTTGGCCGCAATCTGTTTGCGATAGACAATAAAACAAGCTACAAACACAAGGCCCGGAATAAGATAGAACAACCAGTAAGTCGTCGAGCCATAGAAATAGACACCCTTCGGCATCAGTTTCACTTCGTTTTGCTTGATGAAGCGGATATCCTCATTTAGTACTTTCAAGTCTTCTTTGTTGGTGAAGTTGGCAATGGTTTGCGTTGCATTACCGGTACCTTTGGCAACCTGGACGATATATTCTTCGGTGCTCAAGGTCTTGTAGGAACGTGACTTGATGTCAAAATAGCTGAACTTGATGGGAGGAATCTTATAGGTTCCTGCGTTACGCGGAATAGCCAAGTATTCGATTACTTTATTTCCGGAAAGTCCGTTGTAAGTCAGGCGGAACTTGTTGTCTACTTTCGGATCATACACTTCAAAATCTTCGGGGAATTTAATTTCCGGATCGGATACCAGTTTCAGATTTCCGGTTCCTGAAATGACTACTTTCACCGTAATGGCATCGTTCGTCTTCACCTCCGTGCTGTTAATGGAAGAGGAAATGGTAAACTCCCCTACTCCTCCGCTGAAGTCGGCCGGTTTGCCGGATGGTAAAGATTTGACGTCAACCGTCAGTTTGGGAGTCATCAAGGTTTTCTTTATCTGAATGCTTCCTGCCCCTCCGTTGAAGAATGCTTCAAACGGATCGATCACTTCCTCCATTTTTTCGATGGAAGCATCAAAACGAGCCGCGTCAATAGTCAGCTTGCCTGATTGTTGCGGGAAAAGCACAAACTGGCGATAAATGGTAGAGTGATAGTTCCGCCCCTTATAATGTTCCAGCCCCCAGCGCCTGTCATTCGGCAGTTCAACTTCTTGCGAATGAAATCCCTTGAAATCTGGTAATTTTACATTGTCGAAACCACGAAGGTCTACTACCGTATATATCTTATAGGTCAACAGAATGGCTTCCTGCTCATAGGCATTGGTTTTGCTGAGAGTAGCCGTAATGAACAAATCATTATTGGATATAGAAGTGCCCGATGAAGACGCTCCTCTTCCTCCTTCGCGGCTATTTCCATTGCCTTGGGCATCAGCTGACTTGTCAGCAGGTAACACCTTAATTTTGACTGAATTGGATAAATACTGGTCACGCCCCACCGAAAGCGTAGCTCCGGGAATCGTATATTCTCCTTCAGCTTTGGCCGAAAGGATGTAAGTATAGGTCAGACTCTCTGTTTTGTTCCCATTAAAAATCTGTGTACTGGCCGAACGGCTGGGCCCCATCAGTACATCAAATCCTTTGATAGAAGGTACCCGAAAGTCTTTCACATTTTGTGTATTCACCGTATATGACAGCCTGAACTGGTCGCCCACGGCCACTACATCGGGAGCCGATGCCGTGAAGGTGACCTTGTCATCCGCATAACAGTCCAAGGCCATGGCGATCAATGCCATCCATAAGAAAACAATTTTTCTCATATATTTTGTTGTTATTTAATTTACCAATCTTTCTCCAGGCGATTTCCTTGGATAACCTGTTGCTGTTTTTTCACCTTGTCCTGCACATCCTTTTCGTCCTGCATGACAGAGTTCAGCAACTGTTCCGCATTTTCCTTGGACATCTGATTGTCCTGTTGTTGTTGCTGGGGAGGCTGCTGCTGTTGGTTGTTATTTTGATTCTGCTGCTGGTTTTGCTGTTGTTCCTGCTTTTCCTTTTGATTTTGCTGGTCCTGCTGGTTTTGATTTTGTTGATTCTGTTGCTGGTCTTTCAGCAATTTCTGCGCCAAAGCAAGATTATAGCGTGTTTCGTCATCTTTCGGATTGTTGCGGAGTGATTGTTTATAAGCTTCTATAGCTTTCGCATAATCTTTTTGCGATTGGAAAATGACCCCCATATTGTGATAAATCTGTGCCAGATTGGGCTTTTCCTTTTCTACGCGTGCCACGCCCGCATATTGTTCCATCGCTTCTTCCAGTTTGTTCTGCTGCATCAGCGTGTTTGCCAGGTTGTACATGGCTACTGTAGATTTGGGATTGACCTCCATGGCCTTCCGATAATTTATTTCTGCCTGTTCGTACACACTGTCATTATACATGCGGTTTCCTTTACGTATCAGGTCACGCTCGGCTTTCTGCGCATGCAGCGACATGGCGGCCGTCAGCAGGAAAAACAGTCCGATATATTTCTGATAAGCCATAATCATTGTTCCTTTTTCTTGGTTGAAAATAAATGAATGTTACGGAACAGCGGATTTTTACGTTCCAAGATCAGCATTTCGGCCAGTAACAGAATTAAGATAATCCATGCTACAGCCTGAAATTGCTCATTATATTCTGTATAAACTTTGGTTTCCACGTCCGCCTTGGCCATTTTGTCGATTTCGTGGATAATGGCTTTTTGCGCATTGCTTGTATTGTCCACACGCACATAGATGCCATTTCCTGTTTTAGCTATCTCCTGGCACATCTGTTCGTTTAGGCGCGTTACGATGACCTTGCCTTCCCGGTCGCGACGGTAATCGTTGGTTCCTTCCACCGGAATAGGAGCTCCATCCGGAAGTCCGACTCCCAGTACATTGACCTGAATGCCTTTTTCTGCGGCAGCCTTGGCGGCTTCTATGGCTCCTCCTTCATGATTTTCACCGTCGGTTATCAGGATAATGGCACGCCCCACCCCTTCCTGCGGTGTAAAGCTGCGGGTAGCCAGACTGACCGCAGCTCCGATGGCTGTTCCCTGCTTGGAAATCAATGACGGATCTATTGTTTCCAGAAACATTTTGGCAGAAATATAGTCGTTGGTTATGGGAAGCTGCGTGAAGGCATCGCCTGCAAAGACTATCATACCCACTTTATCGTCTTGCATCTTGTCTACCAGACGAGCCATCAGGCGTTTCGCCTTTTCCAGACGACTGGGCTGCACATCCTGAGCCAACATGGAGTTCGAAATGTCCAATGCCACCATTACTTCCACTCCCTGCCGCTTAACGGTTTCCAGTTTAGAACCAAACTGAGGTCGTGCCAGCAATATGGCAAAAAGGCCGAGAGCACTCCACACAAACCAGAATTTTACATCCGGACGATATTTGGAGACATCCGGCATCAGTTGCTCCATCAGCTGCGGATCACCGAACTTTCGGATTGCTCTACGCCTGCGATAGTTAGAGTACAAATAAAATGCGACTAACAACGGCAGTAATAGCAGCAAGTATAAATAGGCAGGTTCTTCAAATCGAAACATATCTTTTATATACTATTTACGAATTACACATTACACGTCATACATATATTCACACATCGTTCTGTCAAGGTATCTTTTTCAGAATGGTGTTGCGCAACAACACTTCGAGCAGTACGCACAAAAAAGCCCCCAAAGCAAACCAACGGTACTCCTCCTGGCGTTTGCTGAACTCCTTCACGCTGAGTTTGGTTTTCTCCAACTTGTCTATTTCTTCATACACTTCTTTCAGCTTGGAGTTACTTGTGGCACGGAAATAATTACCCTCCGTTGTGCCCGCTATCTGCGTCAACGTCTTTTCGTCTATCTCTACAGGCATATTTACATACTGCACCGTTCCTCCTACCGGATAGGGATAGGGAGCCATGCCGTTCGTTCCCACTCCGATGGTATAGACACGGATGCCAAAGCTCTTGGCTATTTCTGCAGCTGTCAAGGGAGAGATATCTCCCCTGTTGTTGGTACCGTCAGTCAGCAGGATAATGACTTTGGACTTGGCTTTACTGTCTTTCAGACGGGTCACTGCATTGGCTATTCCCATACCGACAGCAGTGCCGTCTTCGATTACACCACACTTGATGTCCTTTATCAAGTTCAACAGGACGGCATGATCCACCGTCAGCGGACATTGCGTGAAGCTCTCGCCGGCAAAGAGCGTAATGCCGATATTGTCATTAGGGCGGCCGTTGATAAACTGGGCTGCCACATCCTTTGCTGCTTCCAGGCGGTTAGGCTTCAAGTCTTCCGCCAACATACTGGTAGAGACATCGATAGCCATCATGATATCAATACCTTCTATCTCGCTGTTCTGCCAACTGTCTGTGGTTTGAGGGCGTGCCAACACCAGAATTAGCAGTACCAGGCTGATGATACGCAGCACAAACGGTACGTGAAGCAGGTAATTCTTATAACTTTTGGGAGTATGGGCATACACGCGTGCGTCAGAAATCTGAAGCGTAGCTTCGTTGTTTCTGCGTTTCATGATATACCATACTATATAAGGTATAAGCAACAGCAGTAAGAACAGATATTCAATATTAGCAAAAACCATTGTTTCTACGTTTTAAGCAAAGTAATTATACAATTCCTTACAGATATAAACTACCGCCCATATAAAGGCAGCGGCCGCCACAGCTGCACCTGCTCCCAGCAAGAGTTTGGTCTGAAGGGAACGTTTCTCCACAATTGTAATTTCAGTAGGTTGCGGTTTGGCGTTTTCGTCTTCCTTCTCTTTGGTCTCATTGATAAAGTCCATCGCATTAAGCAGATTGGCGTCGTTCTCATTCATCAGTGGATTGTGTTTGGCGAATTTTACCAAATCGGCCGTCTGAAACAGCGTACGAAGGTCGGACAGAGCTTCTTTGTCGTTTGTTTCCAGCAACTTGTCGATAATTTCGCTGGAGGTCATCTCCAAAGCATTGAAGCCAAAACGCTCTTTGATATAGGTGCGAAGTGCGTCTGTCAACTCTGTATAATACTCCTTCGGCTGTCCTTTCTGCCATATTTTCTCTTGCTTGATACGCTCTATTTCCTGCATGGCCACTTGGTGTGGTGGCAACTTGGGTTCTACCTTCACTTTACGAATGATGGGCTTGTTGTCGCGGATACGCTTCACCAGATAGATCGCCGCTAAGAGGAAAGGAGTCAACAGTAACACGCAAGCGATGAATAAATACCAGTCTTCCCAAGCAAAGGGAGCATCCATGATAGTTTTAGGTCCAAAAAACTGATCGGGATGCAGCGTATCAACAGGAATGGAATATACTTTCAAAGCCAGGGCTTTCGACCGATAGGGCTTATTGTCCACTAAAACTTCCATGGGAGGAAGGTAGTACAAAGCCGAGTCAAAAGACGTAATCGTATATTCTTGAGTAATCAGGGCTCGCTTCCCGTCGTTCAACAGTTGTGTGTCTGGTTTGGCGATATCAATGATTTCCACTCCGCGCACCATCGTATCTCTGTAAGCCGGGAAGATAGCCCTTTTGTCCGCATCGAGCGACACTTCCAGCTTTATTCTTGCCTGCTCGCCTATCAGTATCTGCAAGGAGTCAATGCTCGCATCCACTGTTACGGATTGCGCATGCCCCTTACCGATAAGCATCAATGCCAGAACTATAGAGAATACATATCTTTTCATGATTATCCTTATCTTTTTCTTACGACATCAGTTCCTTTTCGCAAACAGAGCCATCAAGGCTTTCACATAATCTTGATCGGTCCGTACCGACACATTGTCTACGTTGCTCTTGGTGAACGTTTCGCTCAAGTCGGCCTGCCTCTTTACCCACCATTCATGATGTGCCTTGCGCACGGCGCGCGACGAAGTGTCAATCCATTGCTCATGCCCCGTCTCGGCATCCTTTATTTTCATCAGGCCGATGGGCGGAAGTTCTTCCACCCGACGGTCGTACACCTGAATGGCTACGACATCATGCTTACGGTTGGCAATAGTCATGGCGTTTTTGAAGCTTTCCTGATCAATGAAATCGGACAGGACAAAAGCCGTACACCTGCGTTTCATGACGTTTGTCAGATATTCCAGCCCCAGGCGGATGTTGGTGCGGCGGCTTTCCGCATGGAAGTCTATCAGTTCTCGGATAATATAAAGAATATGCTTCCGTCCTTTCTTGGGAGGAATAAACTTTTCTATCCGATCCGAAAAGAAGATGACGCCGATCTTATCATTGTTCTGAATGGCCGAGAATGCCAGCGTGGCGGCTATTTCAGTCACCATATCCTTCTTCATCTGCTTCACCGTACCAAATTCCAAACTACCGGAAACATCGACCAGCAACATCACCGTCAGTTCGCGCTCCTCTTCGAATACCTTGACATAAGGCTTGTTGAAACGCGCCGTCACATTCCAGTCGATGTCACGAATATCATCGCCAAACTGATATTCGCGCACTTCGGAGAAAGCCATTCCCCTACCCTTGAAAGCCGAATGATACTGTCCGGCAAAAATATTGCTGGACAATCCACGCGTCTTTATTTCTATCTGGCGAACTTTCTTTAATAGTTCAGTAGTTTCCATTTGCAAACTTCAAAAATAATCACATCCAAGCCCTTATATGCTAAAGAGCAGGATGTACTGACACAATAATCTATAACCCTTTCTTCCTGTCGGAGAGCATCAGGGCACCTCAACCTTGTTCAGGATGCGGCTCACGATTTCGTCCGAAGTCAGGTTGCTGGCTTCAGCTTCGTAAGTCAGGCCGATGCGATGGCGCAATACGTCATGAGCCACAGCGCGTACGTCTTCGGGGATGACATAACCGCGACGCTTGATGAAAGCATAGCTGCGGGCGGCCAAAGCCAGATTAATGGAGGCACGCGGAGAACCACCGAACCCGATCATTTCTTTCAGCTCCTTCAGGTCATATTTTTCCGGATAACGGGTAGCGAAAACGATATCTACAATATATTTCTCTATTTTTTCGTCCAGATATACCTGACGTACCACCTTGCGGGCTTCTATAATTTCTTCCGCTTTCAGGATGGGCCGCACATTTGTTCTTTCTCCGTTGATATTCTGGCGGATAATCAGTTTTTCTTCTTCCAGCTTCGGATAATCGATGACCACTTTTAGCATGAAACGGTCCACCTGTGCTTCCGGAAGCGGATAAGTACCTTCCTGCTCAATGGGGTTCTGAGTGGCCAGTACCAAGAAAGGTTCAGGCAGTCTGAAGGTCTCTTTTCCGATGGTCACCTGACGCTCCTGCATAGCTTCGAGCAATGCACTCTGCACCTTGGCAGGCGCACGGTTGATTTCATCGGCCAATACGAAATTAGCAAATATGGGACCTTTCTTCACTTGGAAACTTTCGTCCTTTTGGCTATAAACCATTGTACCGATAACATCGGCCGGAAGCAAGTCCGGTGTAAACTGAATGCGGCTGTATTGGGCATCGATCAGCGAAGCCAGTGTCTTAATAGCCAGCGTCTTTGCCAAGCCCGGCACACCTTCCAGCAACACGTGTCCGTCGGAAAGCAGACCGATTAACAAAGATTCCACCAAATGTTTCTGTCCCACAATCACTTGATCCATCCCTGCGGTCAGGTTGGTAATGAAAGCACTTTGTCTTTCAATCCGTTCGTTCAGTTCACGGATATCAATAGTTTCAGCCATAATCAATCTATTTTTTAAGTTCTATTTTTCAGTTAGTGTACAATCTGCGTAATAGCATTTTTATTTTGCTCCCAAAAGTACGGGAAATAACTAAACTATCCCACCTAATTTTTATTAAAAATGGAGGTGAAACCTTTAGATTAAACTAATTTTCCATCGTTTGGCAGTCAACAAAAAAGAAGCAGTATTTTTTTACTGCTTCTTTGTCAACTTCGGTATGCTGAGTACCGTGCCTGAAGTCACATGATTCGGGTCCTTCAGGACGTTCTGATTATGCTTTACAAGGTATGGCCACAACGTCTTTGTTCCATAAAAACGTAAAGAAACCCGTGTCAATGTTTCTCCTTCTTTTACGGTATAAGTTGCCATCGTTCCTATGATTTCATAATTGACAGAGTCGGGAATAATCGGCTGTGCCTTCTTGACCGATGTGTCTTTGACCGTTTTTTTCGGTAATTCCACCCGAACCGTATCTTGTTCTTTCACAAGTGTATCCGGTGTCTGAACCGTCTCCCGCTCTTGGACGGGCACTGATAAAAGCTCTTGTTGCTCGGTCGGCAAGGCAGGTGCCGGTCTTTGCGCTTCAGGGAAATAAAGGTAGGCTACGACACCCACGCAAATCAAAAGCAGGCCAACCAATGCCCCCACGAGCCATTTTATACCGCGATTATTCTTCTCCTCTTTTTCCGAAATGACAGAGGTCTCTTCTTCTTGCCTCGGCTCGTCAGATACCGTTTTTGTTTCCGAAGAAATATCAGTTACAAGGGCTGGCTTGTCTTCTACAGGCTGTGAGGCCACCGTGGTGTTCTCCACTTCCTCTTCACCTTCTTTTTCCACCGGTGTGTCTTCCAACACCGTGTTTTCATTCAGAATCACTGTTTCAAAATGTCCGAAAGGACGGTTGATAATCTCTTTAAGTGCAGAATCCGGTGTAAACGACACCTTGGTATGTTCCTGTATTTCAATGCGCTCTCCTGTATTGACATCGACACTCCCACGGCTTTCCACCTCGATCAACTTAAATGTGCCCAGCCCTTTTATCTTGACATACCTGTCCTGTTCCAGTCCCTCCTCAATCAGCGCGAAGAATGTCTTCACGAAATCTTCTGCCTCCTGAGGGGGGATGCTATGCTTTTCCGCAAGCAGGTCTGTCAAGCTTTGTATATTCAATTTTTCATTCATGGTAACGAGGGTCTGGGGTATTTATTTGAATTTCTCTTTCAGCAAAGCGCTGGGTCTGTAGGTCAGCACCAATTTAGGAGGAACCAACATGCGTTGTTTGCTTGTGGGACTCACAGAAATTCGTTCAGCTTTTTTTTTCACCTCGAAAGTACCAAATCCTTGGATGCCTATGACATTACCATCCTCCAATTGCCGGGTCATGCCGGACAGCAGGGATGACATCAGTTCCGAGGTATCTTTCAACGTGTACCCCAGTCTCTTGGACAATTCCGACGTAAATTCTTTATTGTTCACTCAATTTCAGTTTTTACATTTGCGGATGCTATATTAAGAAAATTCTGCCATATAGACAAAAGCTTCTTGAAAAATCTTTAGACAATGCGCCCATAAAGGTCGAAATCATCGGAGCTCGTGATTTCCACTTGATAAAAATTGCCGATAACCGGCTCTTCGCCCGTATGTGCCGCTATCAGCACTTCCGGATCCACTTCCGGAGAATCATACTCCGTTCGACCGACATAATAGTCGCCTTCCAGTCGGTCTATGATGACTTTCATTCTCCGGCCGATTTTGGCGGCGCTAAGCTCTGCGGAAATTCCCTGCTGAATAGCCATCAGTTCGTCCAGACGGGCCTGCTTCACCTCCTGTGGGATGCTGTCCTCGTAATGAGTGGCCGCATAGGTCCCTTCTTCTTCCGAATAGGCGAAAGCCCCCATTCGATCAAAACGCACCTTGCGCACAAACTCCTTCAACTCTTCATAATCCGCTTCCGTTTCACCCGGATGACCCACCATCAAGGTGGTACGCAGATGAATGCCGGGCACTTCTCTCCGAAAGTCTTCTATCAACTGGTAAGTCTGTTCTTTGGTAACATGCCTGCGCATCTTTTCCAACATGTTGTCACTGATATGTTGCAAGGCTATGTCCATGTATTTGCAGACGTTTGGGCGTTCACGCATTACGCGGAACAGGTCGGTCGGGAAATGAGCCGGATAAGCGTAATGCAACCGTATCCATTCCACGCCGGGAATATCCGCCATGCGTTCCACCAACTCCGGAAGCATCTGCTTGTGATATAAGTCCACGCCATAATACGTCAGCTCTTGCGCGATAACCTGGAATTCCTTCACTCCCCGGTTTACCAGATAGCGCACCTCTTCCAGGATTTCCTCCATCGGACGCGAAACGTGCCGCCCCGTGATGATAGGAATGGCGCAATAGGAACACTTGCGGTCACATCCTTCCGAAATCTTCAGATAGGCATAGTGTGCAGGTGTTGTCAGGACGCGTTCGTTGTGCAGCTCTTCCCGATAGACCTTGCCCAGATCATGCAGCAGTTCCTTCCAGTTGAATTTACCGTAGAATTTGTCCACTTGAGGTATTTCGACGGACAATTCCTTGAGATAGCGTTCGGAAAGGCAGCCCATGACATATAGCTTCTTGAGCATTCCCTCCTCCTTAGCCTGTGCAAATTCCAGGATCATATTGATGGATTCCTCTTTGGCGTCTCCGATAAATCCGCATGTATTGATCACCGCTATTTCTCCCTGAGGACGTTCCGTGTCGTGAGTCACGCGGTAACCCGCTTCTTCCAGTTGGCGCATCAGATGCTCCGAGTCAACCAGATTTTTTGAGCATCCCAAAGTGATGATGTCTATTGTCTTTCTTTTCATCTGTCTTCACCGAACAACGAATCCACAAATTCCTTTCTGTTGAAGACCTGCAAATCTTCCATGCCTTCACCCAGCCCGATGTATTTCACGGGAATCTTGAACTGGTCCGAAATGCCGATGACCACTCCGCCTTTGGCCGTTCCGTCCAGTTTGGTCACAGCCATGGCCGTAACTTCCGTGGCCAGCGTAAACTGTTTGGCCTGTTCGAAGGCATTCTGACCGGTAGAACCGTCGAGCACCAGCAGCACCTCGTTGGGCACGTCAGGATCTATTTTTTTCATTACGTTCTTGATTTTGGTAAGCTCGTTCATCAGGCCCACCTTATTGTGCAGTCGTCCGGCCGTATCAATAATCACCACGTCCGCCTGGTTGGCGATGGCCGATTTCAGCGTGTCAAAAGCCACAGAGGCCGGGTCCGACCCCATTTTCTGCTTGACGACGGGCACGCCCACCCGTTCGCCCCAGATCACGAGCTGCTCCACGGCGGCGGCACGGAACGTGTCAGCGGCTCCCAGATAGACCGACTTACCGGCTTTCTTGAACTGATAGGCCAGCTTGCCGATGGTAGTGGTCTTTCCCACTCCGTTCACCCCCACCACCATGATTACATAAGGTTTCTTGGCAATGGGCGCGTCAAAGTCGTTCACGTCGTCGGTATTGTTCTCCGTAAGCAAGGTGGAGATTTCGTCACGCAGGATGTGATTCAGTTCCTGCGTACCCATGTATTTCTCCGTTGCCGCCCTTTTCTCGATTCTTTCTATGATTTTAAGGGTAGTTTCCACACCTACATCCGATGTGATGAGTATCTCCTCCAGGTTGTCCAGTACTTCGTCGTCCACCTTCGTTTTTCCGGCAACAGCACGAGCTATTTTGCCGAAAAAACTTTCTTTTGTTTTGGACAATCCCTTATCCAACGTTTCCTTTTTCTCTTTTGAAAAAAAACTAAAGAATCCCATATATTTCGATTAAAATACATTCATTGCACAAAGATAGTGAAAGGTGAGCGCATAAGCAAATGAAAACAATGTTTTCAATTTGATTATGCCGAACCGCATCCTATCTCTTATCTAAAGATAGTGAAAGGTGAGCGCATCTATCGGGCCACGCTGCGTGCCAATGTAAACACGTCTATAAAAAGAAATCCTCTCGTCGGACATGCCGGCAAGAGGATCTTTATCACGTATGATTACAGAAATCTTATTTTTTGAAGAAATCCTGTACCTTTTCATTGGGAACCATCTGTTCGTCAAAGATGTAAGCACCCGTCTTCGGAGACTTCACCATCTTGATAACCTTTGTATAAGCACGACCTTCTCTAGAACCTTCGTGCAAACTTGCTACTGTTTTCTTTGCCATGGATTATACGTATTATTTGATTTCTTTGTGTACTGTCACTCTCTTCAGGATCGGATTGTACTTCTTCAGTTCCAATCTTTCCGTGGTATTCTTTCTGTTCTTCGTCGTGATGTAACGAGAAGTACCCGGCATACCACTGTCCTTGTGCTCTGTGCATTCCAGGATTACCTGTACTCTGTTGCCTTTAGCTTTCTTTGCCATATTCTAAATCTCCTCTACTTTTTTAGCCAATCACTTTAATGCTTTTCCAATCACAATAACCTTTAGCTACAGCGTCATTCAGGGCAGCGTCCAGTCCTTTCTTGTTGATAATGCGCAGACCAGCGGCACACAGGCTCAAGCTAATCCAGCAATCCTGCTCTACATAGTAGAATTTCTTTCTAAACAAGTTCAAATCAAAGGTTCTTTTGGTTCTTTTCTTTGAGTGTGAAACATTGTTGCCAATCATGGCCTTCTTTCCGGTAATTTGACAAATCTTCGACATTTCTATGCTCTTTTTTACAGTTTTTACCTATACTTATTTCAAACAGAGCGCAAAGTAAGTACTTTTATCGTAAACAACCAAGTTTTTCAGGAAATAATTCACTGTACGATAGCATTTTTTCCCTATTTCAGCATCTCGAGAAGTAAATCCAAGGCATTCTGTATGGCGTTCTGTACGTTTTTCTGTCTTCCGTTGTCTCCTGTCTGCATGGTGGTCACTATTTCATTTTTATAGGCAACGGCTATCCAGATGGTTCCCACTGGTTTTTCCGCGCTGCCGCCTCCCGGCCCTGCAATGCCCGATGTCGCAATGGCGCAATCCGTTTTCATCGCTTTCATCGCTCCCGCCGCCATCTCCATTACGGTTTCCCGGCTGACTGCTCCGTATTTTTCCAATGTTTCGGGAGACACGTGCAGCAGGTCTTTCTTCACTTCGTTGGAGTATGCCACGATACCTCCCGTGAAATACGCCGAACTGCCTGCCACCGATGTAATGGCGGCGGCAATTCCCCCTCCCGTACAACTTTCCGCGGTGGAAAGGGTCAGTTTCTTCGATGCGAGCAATTTGCCCAGTTCTTCCTCAGTCTTCATTCTCCATTTTCCTTATTTTCGGCCGTTATTGCAGGGTGACGCGCGAAAAGGCAGGCGCCTCCATCGGACAAAAATCCTTGTCCTGGTACTTGAAATATCCCGTAATGGCAATCATGGCCGCATTGTCTGTCGTATAACTGAACTTGGGAATGAAAATTTTCCATCCATACTTTTCGGCATGTTCCCGGAAAGCGTTTCGCAGGCCGTTGTTGGCCGAAACTCCGCCCGCTACGGCCACCTCTTTTATATGGTATTGCTTGGCGGCCTTGCGTAGCTTGTCCATCAGGATGTCCACAACCGTTGCCTCAAGCGATGCGGCCAGGTCAGTTTTATGATGCTCTATGAAGTCGGGATCGTCTTTCAGCCAGTTGCGCAGAGAATACAGGAACGACGTTTTCAGCCCGCTGAAGCTGTAGTCCAGCCCCGGGATGTGAGGCTTGCTGAAGCTGAATGCCTTCGGATTGCCCTGACGGGCCAGCCTGTCGATAATCGGGCCTCCGGGATACCCCAACCCCATCACTTTCGAACATTTGTCTATAGCCTCCCCTGCCGCGTCATCGATGGTCTGCCCCAGGATTTCCATGTCATTGTAAGCCCTCACCAGTATGATTTGCGAGTTTCCTCCCGAAACCAGCAGGCAGAGAAACGGAAATTCCGGTTGCACGTTTTCTTCACCTTCCGCTTTAATGAAATGGACTAACACGTGTCCTGTCAAGTGATTAACGTCTATCATTGGTATTCCCAGCGAGCGGGCGAATCCCTTGGCGAAAGAGACGCCGACCAGCAGGGAGCCCATCAATCCCGGCCCCCGGGTGAAGGCGATGGCGCTCAGCTCCTCTTTCGTCACTCCCGCACGTTTCAGCGCCTCGTGTACGACGGGCACGATGTTCTGCTGATGAGCCCGGGACGCCAGTTCGGGCACTACCCCGCCATACGCTTCATGTACCGCCTGGCTGGCCACCACGTTCGACAACAGGAAACCGTCTTTGATGACGGCGGCCGAAGTGTCGTCACACGAGCTTTCTATTCCTAATATGATTGTACTCATAGTGTTTATTTACGTTTAAGCACTGCAAAAGTAGTGATAAAAGTAGTATGGATAATGTATTATTTCATATTTTTGTTGCTTGAAATGAAAATTAACGGCCTATCAGAAGATTGAAACAGACACTGCGCTGGGTCATCGGTATAGTTTTGGTTTCCTATATCGGCATGGCATTGTTGCTGAATACCCCTTACATTCAGCAACGCTTGTCTGTGTTCGTAGCCCAAGAACTGGAGACCCTATTAGGCACCGAGGTGAGCATGGGGCGTATCAACATCGGCCTGCTGAACCGCATCGTCGTCGAGGATCTCCTGCTGAACGACCGTTCGGGGAAAGAGATGCTCAGAGTTGCCCGCTTTTCCGCCAAGTTCGACATGCTGCCCCTTCTTCGCGGGCGCGTTTCTATCAGCAACATCCAGTTGTTCGGTTTCCACGCCGTTCTCGAGAAAGCCACCCCCCAGTCGCCTCCCAATTTCCAGTTCCTCGTCGACGCGTTTGCCTCCAAGGACACCGTGCCTCGGAAAAACAATCTCGACCTGCGCATCAATTCCCTTCTTCTCCGCCGCGGCAGGGTCTCCTACAACGTCCTGTCCGAAGCCGAGACACCCGGCCGGTTCAATGCCCACCACATCAACCTGCGCAACGTCATTGCCAGCCTCTCCCTGAAAGCGCTCCGCAACGACTCGGTCAATGCGGCCATCAGGCGCATGAGTTTCGAAGAACATTTCTCGGGCTTTCGCTTGGAGAAACTGGCCTTAAAACTGACCGGAAACGACAAGGGGATGCAAGTCGTTGGATTTGGCGTCGAACTGCCTCACACCCGCCTGCTGATGGATACCATCCGTATGGAATATGACAGCTTGGAAGCCATGAAGGATTTCGTCCACAACGTCCGCTTCTCTTGCCGGATGCTCCCCTCCCATATCATGTTGGGCGACCTGTCGGCATTCGTCCCCGCCTTTTCCGCTTTCAAGGACTCCTTGCGGATAGAAGCCGAAGCCGACGGCACCGTCGACCAGCTCAACTGCCCTCGCCTGGCCGTGTCGGCAGGCAGAAATTTCCAGATGCAAGGCGACATCTCCTTCCAGGACTTGTCCCGCCCGCAGGATGCCTATGTATTCGGCAATCTGTCCCGATTGTATGCCGACCCCGAAGGCATTGCGTTCTTCGTCCGCAACCTCAGTAAGGACTACAAAGGCGTGCCGCCCATCCTGCAACGCTTGGGAACCGTCAGCTTCCGGGGCGAACTCTCCGGTTATTTCACCGACCTCGTCACCTATGGCCGCCTCCGAACCGATCTGGGAAGCCTGCACACCGACATCAAGCTCAGCGTCGACCGGGAGAAAAGTGCCGTTTCCTATTCCGGTTCCTTGGCCACCGACCGGTTTGAGCTGGGCCGGCTGACGGATAATGCCCAATGGGGAAAAATCACGTTCAACGTAGGCCTGCAAGGCCGTCATGACTCTGACCGATATCCCGCCATCGTGGCCAAGGGGCTCATTGCCTCCATCGATTACAGCGGGTACACTTACGAGAATATCACCCTCGACGGCGAATACCGCCACGGAGGTTTCACCGGAAAAGCCGCTCTGAACGACGAAAACGCCGCTCTGTCTCTGAACGGAACCATCAATACCGCCAGCAAGGTGCCTACCTTCAATTTCCTGGCCGAAGCCAGACATGTCCGGCCGCATGCGCTGAACCTGACTCCCAAATACGAAGGCGCTGAATTTTCCGTCAAGTTGAAAGCCGACTTCACCGGAGGCTCCATCGACGAGATGGACGGTGAGATCAACGTGGACAGCCTTCAGTTCACCTCTCCCGAACAGTCCTATTTCATGGAAAACTTCAAGCTGATTGCCAGCCGTCCGGACAACACCCGCAAGCGGCTCGACATCCGTTCCTCCTTCCTGCGGGGCAGCATTGAGGGCGACTATTCCTATCGCACGCTTCCGGCCAGTATCCTGAACATCCTGCGCAGGTACGTGCCGTCTCTGTTGCCTGCCAAGACAGATAAGCCCGTCGAGACGGAGAACAACTTCGGATTTGACCTCCATATCTATGATGCCGAACTGTTGTCCCGGGTCTTCGACATTCCCCTGACCGTCTACACCCACTCCACCCTCAAAGGCTATTTCAACGACAAGGCCCGTCGCATGCGCGTAGAAGGCTATTTCCCCCACCTGCGCTATGACAATAAGTTCATCGAGTCCGGACTGGTGTTGTGCGAAAATCCGGGCGATCGTTTTCAGGCCCGTGTCCGCCTCACCCAAAGGCAGGCCAAGGGAACCGTCAACCTGGCCGTCGAGGCACAGGCCATGAATGACAGCATCCGGGCCATCCTCAATTGGGGAAACAGCAGCGCCGTCACTTACAGCGGCCGCCTTTCGGCCACCACCCGTTTCATCCGTCGCCAATTGGAAGAAAAACTGAAGATGGAGGTCGACATCCATCCCACAGACATCATCCTGAACGACACGCTTTGGAACATCCACCCCGCCCGGGTTGTGGTCGACTCCGGCCGGATATATGTACATGACTTCCGTTTCACCAACCAAGAGCGCTATCTGCGCATCGACGGCATCATCTCCGAGCGCCCCCAGGATACGGTGCGCCTGGATCTGCGGCAAATCAACATCGGATACGTCTTCGACATCGCCAATCTGGGAGTCAATTTCCAGGGCGAAGCCACCGGTCCCGCCTATGCCAGCGGTGTCCTCCGTGAACCTGTCATGACCACCGACCTTTTCATACGCAACTTGGGCATCAACAACGGCCTCTTGGGCGATGCCGACATCCACGGAGAGTGGCATCATGACGTCAAGGGTATCTACCTGGACGCACGTATCCGCGAGGGCGACATTGCCCGTACGCATGCGCACGGCTTCATCTATCCCATCAAGCCCACCAGTTCGCTCGACCTTCAGATTGAGGCAGACAGCACCAATCTGAAGTTCATACATTATTATATGAGGAGCATCACTCCCGAATTCAGCGGACGAGCCACGGGTGACGTGCGTCTCTATGGCAAGTTCAAGGCGCTGACCATGGAAGGCCGGGTGTTTGGCGACGCGGCCCTGAAGGTCGATGTGCTCAACACCAGCTTCCGGGTGAAGGACAGCATCTACATCACGCCCGACGGCCTGACCTTCCGAGACAATCGCATGTACGATGCCCGGGGCAACCAAGGCACCATGAGCGGCGTCCTGCGCTATAATCACTTCAAGAACCTGCGCTACAATTTCAATTTCAATGTCCGCGACATGTTGCTCATGGACACCCGCGAGTCCGTCGATTTCCCCTTCTACGGCACGGTCTACGGCACCGGCAATGCCTCCATTGCCGGCAACGCCGCCGATGGCGTGAATATCAGCGTGGCCATGACCACCAACCGCAACACCAACTTCACGTACATCAAGGACAATGTGACCTCCGCCGCCAGCAACCAGTTCTTCCGCTTTGTCGACAAGACTCCGCGCCGCACCTTGCAGGACAGTGTGTTGCTGTCCACCTACGAGATAGCCCAACAGGAGATCAGGCAAGAGGAGCAGCAGCGTGAAGTGGAGACGGACATCCGTCTGAATCTCATTGTGGACGCCACCCCCGACGCCACGATGCGCATCATCATGGATCCCGTCGCAGGCGACTACATCAGCGGGCGTGGTTCCGGTAACATACGCACGGAGTTCTACAACAAAGGCGATGTCAAGCTCTTCGGCAGCTATCGCATCAGTCAGGGCGTCTACAAGTTCAGTCTTCAGGAGGTCATCCGCAAGGACTTCCTCATCGCGGACGGCAGCACCATCACCTTCAACGGCAATCCCGCGGACGCCAACATGGACATACAAGCCAACTATACCGTCAACTCAGCGTCGCTCAACGACCTGATTCCCAACGCGAGCGACTTTGTCAACCAGACCAATGTCAAGGTGAACTGCGTCATGAACTTAAGCGGACAGCTCACTTCGCCCACCATCAAGCTCGACTTGGAACTGCCCAACGAACGCGACGAGGTGGAAGCCCTTGTGCGCAACTACATCCCCACCGACGAGCAGATGAACATGCAGATTCTCTACCTGCTCGGCATCGGTAAGTTCTATCCGTCCGAGACCTTCGGCACGGGCCAGAATTCGGATATGATGTCCAGCGTACTCTCCTCCACCCTCTCCGGACAGCTCAATAATGCCCTGTCCAGCATCATCGACAACAACAACTGGAATGTAGGAACCAACTTCAGCACCGGTGAAAAGGGCTGGACCGACATGGAGTTCGAAGGCATGCTCTCCGGACAGCTCCTCAACAACCGTCTGCTGATTAACGGCAATTTCGGCTACCGCGAGAACCCGATGGCCAACACCAACTTCGTAGGCGATTTCGAAGCCGAATGGCTCGTTACCCGTTCAGGCGAAATCCGCCTCAAGGCCTATAACGAGACCAACGACCGCTATTACACCCGCACGAACCTCACCACGCAAGGCATCGGAATCATCTTCCAAAAAGATTTTGAGAAATGGAATGAACTGATGTTCTGGAAGAGATGGAAACTCTTCCGACTGAAAGGACTAAGAGCTAAAAAAGAGGCAGAAGAAAAAGTAGAAGAAGAATAAATTTAAGAGGGTGTATCAAAACATGAAGTGGTTAGCATTCTGTCACCCTGAGCGTAGTCGAAGGGTCTCCCGTAAGTTTATGTGAGATGTTTCGACTGCGCTTCGCTCCGCTCAACATGACAGAATGATAGGCTTTTTGAGTTTTGGCCCACCCTCTTCTTCATTCTTTTAATACGACCGTGCGAAAATCACGCGGCAAGCCGACGGCCGTCCCGTCACCATGCACTTGCCCGGTTCCTTGTCACCCAGTACGAAGGAATCGAACGGGATGCAGCGGATGGTAGCCTTCGTCTCCTCCTTGATTTTCTCCTCCGTTTCGGTCGTACCGTCCCAGTGTGCCAGGATGAAGCCACCCTCTTCAATTTTTTCCTTGAACTCGTCATAGCTGTCCACCGTTGTGATGCGGCTGTTGCGGTAGTTCAAAGCCTTCTGATAGACGTTCTTCTGGATGTCCTCCAGCAGATCCTTCACGTATTCTTCGATACCCTCGCACGAGCGGGTTTCCTTCTCCAGCGTGTCGCGGCGCATTACCTCCACCGTATTGTTCTCCAGGTCGCGGCCACCCATTACGAGGCGCACAGGCACACCCTTCACTTCATAGTCGGCAAATTTGAAACCCGGACGCTTGTTGTCTGCGTTGTCATATTTCACAGAGATGCCCATCGCCTTCAGTCGGTTGACAATGCCGGCCACCTTCTCGTCAATCTTCTGCAGCATCTCCGCATTCTTGTAGATAGGAACGATGACCACCTGAATCGGAGCCAGGTGTGGCGGCAGCACCAGTCCGTTATCGTCAGAGTGCGTCATGATCAGCGCACCCATCAGACGGGTCGATACGCCCCACGACGTAGCCCAAACATACTCCAGCTTGTTCTCCTTGTTCACGAACTGCACGTCGAAGGCCTTGGCAAAGTTCTGCCCCAGGAAGTGCGATGTACCGCTCTGCAGTGCCTTTCCGTCCTGCATCATGGCTTCGATGGTATATGTGTTCAGGGCACCGGCAAAACGCTCGTTGGCCGACTTCACCCCTTTGACAACCGGCACCGCCATGTATTTCTCGGCAAAGTCCGCATACACGTTCAGCATCTTCACGGCTTCCGCTTCAGCCTCCTCCTTGGTGGCATGCGCCGTGTGTCCCTCCTGCCACAGGAATTCCGCCGTGCGCAGGAACAGGCGTGTACGCATCTCCCAGCGGAACACGTTAGCCCATTGGTTACACAGAATAGGCAGGTCGCGGTACGAGTTGATCCAGTTCTTATAAGTATTCCAGATGATGGTTTCCGAAGTCGGACGGATGATCAGCTCCTCCTCCAGTTTTGCGGCCGGATCCACCACGACCCCACCCCCGTTCGGGTCATTCTTCAGTCGGTAGTGGGTCACCACCGCGCATTCCTTGGCAAATCCTTCCACATGTTCGGCCTCGCGACTCAGGAACGATTTCGGGATCAGCAGCGGAAAGTAAGCGTTCACGTGTCCCGTTTCCTTGAACATATCGTCCAGTTGACGCTGCATTTTCTCCCAGATAGCGTACCCGTACGGTTTGATTACCATACATCCGCGTACCGCCGACTGTTCAGCCAAGTCAGCTTTTACAACCAGTTCATTGTACCATTGCGAGTAGTTCTCGCTACGCTTGGTCAAGTCTTTCAGTTCTACTGCCATATCTGTTTTTTCTTTTAAAGTTTCCTAGTTTCAGCTTGTTCTATTCCAATCGGGGTGCAAAAGTACGAAATTCCGCTGAAAAAAAATCTATTGAATCAGGTTATTTATATCATTTGCTATATTGCGCATTTCTCTATAACCCATGGCCAAACTTCGTTTTAAGATTTGTGCCTCAAAATCAACACCTGTTCCCAGACAGAGATGATTACCTAATGCCAGCAGATAATTATACAGGCAATGCCCCCTGACGTATAAATACGTCGTATCTTCTTTCACCCCCATCGCTTCGTATCGGCTCTTTTCTGCGTCAACATTCATAAAATGAGCAGGAAGTTTATCTATCAACGCATCCAGTTTCTGCTTGATACGGATAACGGCAGCCTTTCCATTATTCATTTCATCACAAACTTCAAAATGTTCGGCAAGCGCCGAATGGAAGTCAATACGATTTAACCCTCGCCGTTTAAGGCGCAATGTATTTAATAGATAAAGAAAAGGAAGATAAACAGCGGAAGAATACATGGACAGAAAACTTACGAAGTCAAATTTATCCGCCTTTTCAGGGCACAATTTTCTGAATTCATGTTGTAAAGTCTCGGCAAAGGCGCAATGATTTTCCCACGAATACGTATATGTCTGCAAGACTCCATTAGCGGCATTGATATTCTGTTCTTCCATCAGGTAGCGATAGTCACTGTCAATGCACACAAAGAAGCGTGCGGACAGAAAACCTTGATATTTCAGGCACTGAGTACATCCCGATGTCAATTTTCCGTCCGCATTGCGCGAACCTCCCTGGAATTTATATTTTCCGGGGCGATAACGTTGCAGCAGTTCCTGCCAGAACCATCGGTCATTTATGTTTTCCAGATGCACCACTGAACGGACCCGATAGACAAGGGCGGAAGCGGCGAACCTTTTGGCTGCGGCTTCATAAAATGCAGTTTCAGCGGGCGACATGGTTTTCCAGATTTTCCATGAATACTAATTTATCCTCCCATCCTTCCGCAAATATATTCGGCGAATGTGTCGTCACAATGAGCTGACAATTCGGATTCAATTTCCTCAGCACTTCTACCAAACGGTCCTGCCAAGTGATGTGCAATGAAATCTCCGGTTCATCAAGTAGCAGTACACAAGGATTCTCATCCTGTAGAAATACGGTCAGCAACAGCAACAGCAACTGCTTTTCGCCGGAAGAAAGCTGTGACATCTTTATTACATTTCCCTTTTCAATCAGGAACACAAGTTCATTGGTGTCTTTATCTATCGTGATACTCTTCCCCGTTTCCTTAAAGATTTCATTCACCAATTGAAAAAAACGGTCAATACGTTGCTCCACCCGTTCTCTTTCCTCGGGATAATTGATGGCTCTCATCCGATAATTGAAAAAGCTCAGTTTATTATCCGGAGATTGGAACACAACTTTTTCCAATTCCTGATACAGAGGAGAATCTTTCTTTTTCCTATTGTTCAGAGGAACATCAAAAGAACGGATAAAATAGACCGGAACATTCAAAGACGTTCCTTTGCATTTGTAGGAAGTTTTGTTTGAATGATAATAGTCATAGATACAATTTAGAAGTGTGGTTTTCCCGCTTCCGTTGATGCCTACAATTATATTTACATCCGGATGAATATCATTCCATTCTAAATCCAATCGGTTCCACAAATTTTCTATTGAGAAAAAACGGATATATGTATTTTTTTCTTCCATATCAATTAGAAACTTGCTGTTTATGGATAGCAAAGATAGTAAAAGCAAATGAAAATACAATTCTCAAACGAACAAGTTTTGGCAAATCCGGGATTTGGAGAATGTAAAAAAGCCGCCCCAAAGCGAAATTGTCCGTTGTTTCCGTCAGACGATTCCGTTTCAGAACGGCTTTGTTTTTTTCAGCATACGCTTCAGAGCGCCTGTCCGCCGATGACGCCCGCGATGGCGCTGGCTACGGCGATGATCACTTTCAGGATGGTGTTCCAGACGGTCGATTTGTTGTTACTCATATTCTTCACATGTTAAGGTTTGTAATTACGTTTCTTTCATTCACGCTACGCTGCGGTTTACAGCGGTGCGCCCGACTGTCCGCCGTCCTCCTCGTCCGGATTTTCCTCATCATCCTCCACGTCGTCGGTGACGCCTGCGGAGAGATTTTCGTCCCATTTCTGGAACTCCACCCCCTGCAGCAGGGCGCGTGTCGTGCCGATGGCGGCCGGACGCTTATATTCCGGAGTGAACAGACATTTCAGGGCCGTCACCTGGTTCGGGTTCACTTCCTCGGCCGTCGCTACTCCCTTTCCCTTCGAGCTGGCCTTCATGGTGAACGTCCCCAGTCCGTCTAAGCGCACACTTTGGCTGTTCAGCAGGTGGCTTCTCATCACCGACATCAGGTTTCTCACCACGTTGTGCACGTCACCCTCCGTCAGCGATGATTTCTCCGCAATTTCCGTCGCCATGCTTTGCGTGTCCACCACTTTACCCACTTTCTTCAGTACCAGATGATACAATTTCACTCCTTCTTTTGTCTCCTTCTGAGACTGTCTTGCTACATAAAATAAAGGCATATCTTTTTCCTTTCTTCTTTTTAATGGTTATACATCATTTTTGTTCTCGTTTTGTTGATCAACGGTGCAAAGATGAGCATAACCACCCTCTTATACAAGAAAAACAGCCCCGTTGGAGCTGTTTTTCCCTATAAATTCGCAAGGCGCTAATAATCAATAATATATCAAACGATCCACATCTAACGTTTATTCCTCCCATTTTTTTATTCTTGAATGCAACGAAGTATTTTTTCTACCCACATCTTGAAATGTGCGCACCTCTCCATCAGCCTTTCCATTCCTATATCTTTCGTAATAGCTGCCCCGCTTTGAGATTTGTTATAATGATATTTCTTTTTACCTTCTATCGCCATGATAATTCGTTTGCTTGGAGCTGTATGCGGATTGCTGTTTATCAGTTCCGGATTTCCTTGATAACTATCGAGTGCTTTTTCCAGTAATTTGATTTCAGCTTGACTGTTAGGGTAGTACTCCTTTAATTTTTCTATATCGCAAAATAATAATGCCTCAAATTCATGCAGTTGGATATAAGGAATAAACCGGGGTATATTCATGTCCTTATCCAATTCTTCTTCTATTTTTTGTACTTTCTGATAAGCGTCATAAATATCTTTTGCTTCTTTATAACCCGGAAAGTCTGTTGGCAGGGCATAAAAATCAAACATGGTAGTGAAATAGTGTTTTTCCTGCGGGTTATGTGCCACCTCTTTCATCCACCTGGTCAAATCTCCCTTGGCTTTCTGATAACTGACAAGCCCTCCTTTGATATCTTTCTTTTTGGAAGTAACGAGCAAACGATGTTTGACTACAATTCCCCTATCCTTCAGATAAGGTTTCAAGACCCCCTTGACAAAACCTTCTTCAGTTTGCCCCTCACACAGTACATTCAGAATAATCGTACTCATACGGGACGCCCTCCTATTACATTTTTATTCCATAGTTCACTGAGCGTATATTCCTCTAACCATTCCTTATAATCTTCCGCGTTCAGTTTTCTTGCCACACTGCACTGGCGTTCCTCATCTCGTTCGATAATCGTGACATCATCCGGTTCAAACCCATCTATCAACGCAGGAGATTGGGTTGCCGCTATCACTTGCACATGCATTGAGGCGTCTTTAATCATTTCGGCCAATTGGTCTATGGCATAAGGATGCAGTCCCAGCTCCGGTTCATCAATAATAATGACACTTGGCATTGTTTCTTCTGGTTGCAGCAGCAGAGTGGCCAAAGCAATAAACCGGATAGACCCGTCCGAAAACTGGTCAGAAGACAGCACATAGTCATTGGTCGACGTATCCATCCATTTCAAGGAAATATATCCCCGTTCAGGTTCCAGATAGAAATCTTTAAATTGCGGCACTACATTTCTCACGTAGTCTGTAATTCGTTCATACGAAGTCGGGTAATTATTCTTCAGGTAATACAGAAATGAAGCCAAATTGTTGGCTGATGATTGCAGGTAGTGTGCTGATTCCACTGTAGAAGCCTGTCTCATGGGCGAAGTAGCCGACGAGTCATTAAACTGATACACTTTACATCCCGACAGAAATCTCCAGACAACCTTGCAGGCTTTATTGTCCGGTTTGATTAATGCTGATTCATTGTAGTCAGAGACTAATGGCCGTTTGAAAATCTTTCCTCCTTGCCGCTTGTCTCTCCACTCTATTTCTTCAGAGCTGACAATCAGTCTGTCTCCCACTGCCTTTGTCAGGCTAAACCGATAAATGTCATACGAGTCATCCCCATCAAAACGTATGGAAGCGCTTAGCGTAGGAGTCTTTTTAGGGCCGTAATGCAAGAACTTCTGGTTCGTTCCCTCCTCCGCGATAAATCGTTGCAAACTTCCACTCATCATATACCCCAGCATCTTGAAGAAACTGATGATATTGCTTTTTCCCGCTCCGTTGGCACCCAATAAAATATTAATATCCCCTATCTCCAGTGTAATCGGTCTGTCAAAGGCAATGGAACGATATCCTTTGATTATAATTTGCGTCAGTCTATTTCTCCCCATACTGCCAATTATTATATTTTTGATGCAAATCTAATGAAAGTTTTCCAAACCCCTCTCCTTTTCCACTATTTTCCGTCACATAAAACAGAAGCGGCCGCATCCCGACAGTCCAACCTGTCCGGATGCAGCCGCTCACACCTAATCTCTAATACTTAAAACCTAATTCACTGCTCCTTCTTGTCCAGCGCCTCGAAGCACGAGTTCTTGCTGATGAATTCCGGCACGAGGTCCTTCATCGCTGCCACGATCTTCATCTGGTCATACGTGTAGCTCACGTCTATCAGGTGCTGGATGCGGTCCTTCACCTCGTCGTAGTCATACTCCCTCACCGTCGCGATCATGATTTTCTCGTGATACGTCGGCTTCGTCAGCTCCTTCACGTTCAGCAGCTCCTCATACAGCTTCTCGCCGTGGCGCAGGCCCGTGAACTCGATCCGTACATCCGGCCGTCCCGAGAGACTGATCATCCGTTTCGCCAAGTCTACGATCTTCACCGGCTTACCCATGTCGAAGATGTAGATTTCACCACCGTTACCCATGCTTCCCGCCTCCAGTACCAAGCGGCAGGCCTCCGGGATGGTCATGAAGTAACGGATGATGTCCGGATGCGTCACCGTCACCGGACCGCCCCGCCTGATCTGCTCCTTGAAGCGCGGGATCACCGAGCCGTTCGAGCCCAGCACATTTCCGAAGCGCGTCGTGATGAACTGCGTCACGTGTCCGCCCTCCTTCTGCAACTTCTTCGCCAGGCTCTGCACATAAATCTCGCAGATACGCTTCGAGCACCCCATCACGTTCGTCGGGTTCACCGCCTTGTCCGTCGAAATCATCACGAACTTATCCGCCTGGTACTTCACCGCCAGGTCCGCCAGGTTGCGCGTCCCCGCCACGTTCGTCTGGATGGACTCCGACACATTGTCCTCCATCATCGGCACATGCTTGTAGGCCGCCGCGTGGAAGATGTACTGCGGCCGGTACGCCTCGAAAATCGCCTCCATGCGCGTCTTATTTGCGATGTCCGCCACGATGGTCTCCGCGTCGATGTCCCTCCAGTGGTCCTGCAACTCCAGGCGGATGTCATGCAGCGGCGTTTCCGCCTGATCCACCAGAATCAGTTTGTACGGATTGAACGACGCCACCTGCCGCATGATCTCGCTGCCTATCGAGCCCGCCGCGCCCGTGATCATCACCCGCTTTCCTTCCAGGTGCGACGCCACCTTGCGGATATCTATCTGGATCGGTTCCCGTTGCAGCAAATCCTCTATCTGGATTTCCTTCAGCTCCGTCTGGCTCAACGTCTGGCTCTTCCAGTCGCTCAGGGGCGGTGCCGTCATCAGCTTGATGTTGTTCCCCAGCAGCCGGTCTATCAGGTCACTCTTCTTCAGCTGCTCCATCTTCGCCGGCGACACGATCACCACCTGCACGTCCTTCTCGTTCAGCTTATCCATCAGCTCCCGGTCGTTGGCATACACCTTCACCCCCATCAGCACCTTCCCTATCAAGGACGGTTCGTCCGCGATGAAGCCCCTCAGGCGGTAGTGGTTCCGCAGGCTCACGCGCAGCGACTTGGCGATGTTCACTCCCGCCTCCTTCGCGCCATAGATAAACACGTTCGCGCTGTGCCGTTCGTCGAAGTTCAGCGTGTCAAACAGTAGCTTCACCATCATGCGCGACATCGCCATCAGTCCGAAGTTCACGACGTAAGCCATCAGCAGCACGCTGCACGGCGGCAGTCCCGCCCCGCCTGCATGTTGCGTCGCCACCCTCAGCACCAGCATCAACACGTACGCACAGCTCAGCGCCACAAAAATCCGCATGATGTCCACGAACGACGAGTAGCGCAGCACGCCCGAGTACGTTCGGAACACCTTGAAGAACAGCAGATTCACCGCGATGCTCCACAGCACCCCCTGCTCCACGTACGTGATATTGTCGATTACCCGTCCGAAGTCAAACCGCAGCACGTAGGCCAGCATACACGACACCGCCACCAGTACCACGTCCATCAACAGAATAGTCCATATCGGCAACACTTTCAGCGAAAGATACCGATGAATTAAAATTTTTGTTTTCATACGTTAGTTTATCAGTTTAGTTAGTCATCCGAAGTCTTACAGCAGGCAAGCCTTGATCTGCTCCACGATGTAACGCACGTCGTCGTCCGTCACGCACGGTCCGCTGGGCAGGCACAGTCCCCGTTTGAACAGCGCCTCGCTCACCCCGTTCACGTATTGCGGATTGTTTCGGTACACTGGCTGCTTGTGCATCGGTTTCCACAATGGGCGACTCTCGATGCCCGCCTCGTCCAGCGCCATACGCATTGCCTCCACGTTGCGGTTCGGTTCGCAATCCGTATGCAGCGTCTTGGCCGCGTGCGTCACGCCTGCCGCACCGCCTACCGCACCCTGTATGGCCACGGCATACGCCCGTTCTTCCCCCTTCACCTTCAGATTTTCGTCCAAGAGAATGGTATTCAGCCAGTAATTACTGTCATAGCGGGGTGACGGATTCTCGTGTAGCGTGATACCCTTCACGTCCGCCAATAGTTCCTTATACAGTTGCGCGATATGCTGGTGATGCGCGATATGCTCGTTCAGTACCGTCATCTGTCCCCGTCCGATGCCCGCACAGATATTGCTCATACGGTAGTTATAGCCGATTTCCTCGTGCTGGTAGTACGGATACGACTCCCGTGCCTGCGTGGCGTAGAACATGATTTTCTGCTTGGCCGCCTCGTCCGGACAGATCAGTGCCCCACCGCCCGACGTCGTAATCATCTTGTTCCCGTTGAACGACAGCACTCCGTATCGTCCGAAGGTGCCGCACACCCGTCCGTCGTAGCGGCTTCCCAATCCTTCCGCCGCATCCTCGATGACCGGGATATCATACTTCTCCCCCACCGCTATGATTTCATCAATCTTCGCAGGCATGCCGTAGAGATACACCGGCACGATGGCCTTCGGCTTCCGTCCCGTCTTCTCCATGCGGTCTTTGATGGCCGTTTCCAGCAGTTGCGGATCCATGTTCCACGTTTCCGCCTCCGAGTCCACGAATACCGGTGTAGCACCCAGATACGTCACCGGGTGCGACGATGCGCAGAATGTGAACGACTGCACCAGCACCTCGTCCTCCGGCCCTACGCCGCAAGCCAACAGTGCTAAGTGTACCGCTGCCGTACCGGCAGACAGTGCCACTACCTCCTTATTCCCTCCGGCAAACGCCTTCAGGTCCGCTTCAAATCCGTTCACGTTAGGTCCCAGAGGCACCACCCAATTCGTGTCAAAAGCCTCTTGGATATACTTCATTTCATTGCCGCTCATGTGAGCGAGGCAAAGGTAAATTCGTTTCTGAGTCATAACTATATATTTTTATATCAGTTCTCCATTATACATCATCCGTTTACCTAAAACAGTACAGATAATCATCTGAATATCCTTAATAAACGAATAATGGTGTAAATAATAGCGGTTAATTCTTACCTTATCCGGGAAAATAACTTCGTCGTTGTAGCGAACGGGGTCATCCTGCTGCGCAAGCAATTCCTCCTCATTTCGGTATTTCAAAGAAGCAGGTCCGGTAATTCCTGGACGAAGTTTTAGTATTTCCCTGTCATCCCCTGTCAAAGCATCCGCATAACCTGGAACATCGGGACGTGGGCCGACAAAGCTCATATCTCCAATAAACACATTCCAAAGTTCGGGTAACTCATCCAATTTATACTTTCTAAGTTTTGCTCCGAAAGGCGTGATACGGCTTTCTCCTTTCACTGATACAGAACTTCCGGAATGATGAACGGTCATCGAACGGAATTTATACATTGTAAAAAGTTTACCATGCCGCCCTACACGTTTTTGAACAAAGAAAGCGGGGCCACCAGGCATCTTTATTTTTATCAGAATAGCAACAATTAATATTAGTGGCCATAGAATCAATATGCCTGAAAGAGAAGCGAAGCGGTCAAATAAAAATTTTAGTGGCATCAATATTTTAGTCTAATAAATTATCTACAAAATCTGTAAGCAACTTTTTTCAACCATGAAGGAGATATCAACAATATGAACATTGCATAAGCAAATAGATATGCTCCTAATCCATAGTTTAATTCTTTATTTATTAATAATCGATCATTTAATTGTTTTTTTGCAAAACTCCAGCCATTACGACGTTTCTTAAATAATGAGTTTGTCATACGAAATTGAAGAATAACGTCTGGTATATTAGCCATTTTAACATCTTTCCTTAAACCATCAAACCACAACATTGTATCTTGATTTTGTCTATATTCTGCTCGATAAAGGCAACCGGATTTCTCGAAAAATCGCCAACGAAATAATACAGCAGGATGTGCATGCGGATTGCGATATGCAAAAAATGCACGACATTTCTCAGGGGTATCAGGATAAACAATTATTTTTCCACGTGCATAACCTTGTTCATCAATTTCTTCAATACTTCCTCCAACAACTTCTATTTCAGGATGTTCACATAAAAAAGTCATTTGCTTTTTAATTCTATCAGGTTTTGCTATGTCATCGGCATCCATGCGGGCAAAATATTCGTAACCATCTTGATGAGCTTTTGTAAACAGATCATTTAGAACGCTGGCGAGACCACGATTCTTACTAAAGTAGAATATATTAATATTGGAATAATGTTCATATTTATGCAAATACTCAATAACTTCTTCACTAACTGGACCATCGACGCCAATGTAAATAAACAATTGTTTATAAGACTGATTTAACAAGCTGTTTAATGATAAAATAATATAGTCTAATTTATCCCCTTTATATATAGGTAAAATTACTGCAACATTATTCATTGTCCTAAATTATATCGATATAATACAAACCTCTTTTACCTTCAAAAATGCTATCAAAACAAATCTTTTTTCCATCTCTGCTCCAACGAGGATGTAAATCACATCGTGTATCATTGTCATAACGAAATGGTGCGAATACACGAGCGATGGTTTCGATATCATCTCCTTTCATTATGCGTATAGAAGCCATTCGGGTGCGATTTGGATAGGTATCTGTCACGATCATTGTACCATCAGGTGAATAACTAGGATGACCATCTGCACAGATTTCTTTCCATAAATGTATATATTCAGTACTCCTGTCTTTCATCAAATAGTAACCTGGACCACTTTTATGTTTATTTTCAAATGCCAATATCTCTTCATCGTTTTTCCAACAGCAATGACTAACCATATCATCATCACTTAGATTATACATTCCAGAACCATCCATATTGCATGTTACTAAACGAGTATATTTTCGATGTCCAGTGAACCAACGATGTAATACCATGAAACGCTTTCCATTGGGAGAAATCATTA